>JAIEQQ010000731.1 GCA_019747615.1 Phycisphaerales bacterium | reverse complement strand
GCCCCGGGCCCGGCGGCCCCCCCCGGGGGGGGCGGGCGGTGGCGAGCAGAGGCGGGATCGAGGGTGTGATGAGCGGGCTTGCGACATTCACACGGATTGGTCAAGTGAGCGTGAGCGAACTGCCGAAGTGTCCTTTGGAGTGGACCATTTTATGGAGGCGGGTGTATGCTGCACAGAGTTGTAGGGGCGGGTCGTCGCGGGGTCGCGAGCTTTGCTGTGATCGTTGTTGCAATGGCTTGCGTTCAGGCAATGGCGACGCCGCAGATCACGAACCTGGGGATGTTGCCGGGCGGGACGTATTCGATCGCGACCGCGGTGAGTGCCGATGGGCGCGTGGTTGTGGGGAATGGGGACGCGCGTGGAGCGGGGGGAACGAGCGTTGCCTGGCGCTGGACCGCGGCGGGGGGCTTCGAGGAGCTTGCGGCGCTCTCGAATCAGGGGTGGCCGCAACCTCCGGGCATTGAGCCGCGGGATGAGCCGGTTCAACAGTTTGCCAATCGAATCAGCGCGGACGGCTCGACGATCGTCGGGAACGCCAATGCCCGCCCATGGTCCACGGCGGGGTTTGTGTGGAATCGCTCCGGCGGCACACAGTTTCTCAACGCCCCGCAGGTCGCCGATGGCGGGGTCGTGCGTCAACTGGATATGACGAGCGACGGTTCGGTGATCGTTGGCGCGACGTACACCGATCTGTTTCGCTGGACGCCAGCGACGGGTACCCAGGCGCTTGCGTCGCCATTTGGGAACTCGTACCCCGCGGTCTTCCGCGTGAATCAGGCGGGCGAGTTTTCAGCGGCGGCGACGATTGACGAGGACGGAACATATCGCTGGACCCCGGGCGGCGGCGCGACGCTGATTGGCGATTTCTCGCCGCGGGTGATGACATCGGATGGGCGAGTCATTGCGGGCGAGCGGAACGCGGCGTTGACGACAGCGACTGTGGTGGTCTGGGAGGAAGGCTTCGGGCTGCACGAGATCGCGCCGCTGCCAGGACACATCGGCGCCTATTCGAGCGTGCTGGACCCGTCGGGGCGGGCGCTCTTCGGATCGAGCACGGGCGGAACAGATGTGCCGTTTCAAGACGAGACGCCGTTCATCTGGACGCGCGAGTCGGGTGCCGCGAGCTTTGAGGCGCTGCTGCGATCGCAGGGCGTCGATCTCTCGGGCTGGCGGCTGGCGCGCGTGACCGGCGTCGGTGACGATCTGGGCACGGTCGTGGGCGTGGGCGCGTATCTCGGTGAGTACCAAGCGTTTGTGATCACGGGCTTTCAGATTCCCACGACCGGCACGGGCGGAATGCTCTGCATGGCGATGGTGCTTTCAGCGCGCCGCCGGCGTGCGTGACGGTCGGTGTCTGCTTTAGTGATGGCTCATTCATCAGGAGGCGGGATCATGCGATACAAAGTGTCGAACCTGGGTCGTGGTGGTGTGGCGATGTTCGAGGTCGCGGCGGCGACCGTGCTGCTGTGCATAGGTCAAGCGATCGCGACGCCGCAGTTCTTTGAGCTGGGGCCGACGCCGAGCGGGACCGGGAGCTTCGCCACCGCAATGAGCGCCGACGGCGGCGTGGTGATCGGGCACGCGGAAGTTCGCAACTCGCGTGGCGTGGCGGTGTGGCGCCCTTGGCGGTGGTCTGTGACCCAAGGGTACGAGTTGCTCGAATCGGTGCCCGAGTCGCAGTGGTTGCAACCCCTTCCGCAGTTTCCCATGCCGCAGGACCTGTTGCATTTCACGTCGCATGTGAGCCGTGATGGGTCGACGATTGCCGGCGCGATCATCGATAACAGCGCGTTCTTTGCCGGCGGGTTTGTGTGGGATCGGGCGGCGGGAACACGCGTGCTCGACACGCCGATGAGCACGAGCGGCGAGGGTTTCGTCGCCGTGCGTGATATGAACGACGACGGCTCGGTGATCGTCGCGCAGCGCGGTGAGAGCGAACTGATTCGCTGGACGCGTCAGACGGGCGTGCAGACGATCGCGTCTCCGTTTGGAACGCGCCTGCCCAGCGTCCTCCAAATCGATCAAGCCGGCGGCATCATCGCGGCGGCGCAACGGGGCGCGAGCGGCCCGGCGACGCGCTGGACGCCCGGCGGCGGCGAGGAGTCTCTGGGCGCGGCGTTCTTTCCGGGGGTGATGAGCGCCGATGGGAGCGTCATCGCCGGCACGACGAACTTGCCGAACACCTTGGGGGTGCCGTCGAACGTGATGGTGTGGCATGCCAGCGGCGGACTCACGACCATCAGTCCTCTAGGCGGTCACACGCACATCGGAACAAACCTGATGGACGCGTCCGGGCGGGTTCTCTTTGGCACGAGCTTCTCGATATCGGAGTTCGGCCCGATCGCAGATATGGTCACGTTCATCTGGACGCCCGAGTCCGGCGCAACGGATCTGCGGGTCATGCTGACGGCTCAGGGCGTCCAGTTGCCCAGCGGCGCACGGCTTGGGACGATCGCCGGGATCAGCGACGACCTGACAACGCTC
>JAIEQQ010000221.1 GCA_019747615.1 Phycisphaerales bacterium | reverse complement strand
GCGTTGAGGCGGGCGCGGATGCTGCCGCGGGCGGTGCCGCAGGCGATGCCGAAGTCGTCGTTGCAGGCGACCTGAGCGAGCGCGCCGCACGAGCCGCTATAGAGGGCGACAACCGTATCGGCGACCGAGGCGCCGGGGGCGTCGGCGTCGCAGGAGCTGAAGGTGTAGTCGCCGGTCTGGCTCGGCGTGTAGGAGTACCAGATGGTGTTATCGACGAAGTTGGTGCAGGTCGTGATCGCGGGCTCGTCGCCGCCGCGCGTGGCGGCGGTGATGTCCACAGCGGTGGAGACGAAGCTCGTCGAGCTGCCGGGGATGACGATCGCGTTGGCGCACGCGTCGTTGGGCGCGGGCGTGGGTGGCGTGACGCCGCCGCTGAAGGCGGTGATGGCGAACTGGACGTTGGACTCGCCCGCAACGGGGGCCGTGCCTCCGAACTTGCCGACGCGAATGAAGTAGTCGGTGTTCGCTTGGAGAATGGCGCTCGTGCTGGCGCGAGTACCGGTGCAGTTGACGCCGTTGTCATCGTTGCAGGCGATCTGGGTCAGCCCGCCGCAGGCGCCGGAGTAGACCGCCAGGACGGTGTCCGGGACGGTGGTGCCGGAGGCGGCGCCGGCGCACGTTGAGAAGGTGTACGAACCGCCCTGAGCGGGGCGGAACGACCACCAGACGGTGGCGTTGACGGTGACGCACGCAGTGGGCTCGCCGATATTGGTGGCGTTGATGATGTCAACAACGTCCGAGGTGTATGGGGCCGTGGTCGCGGCGGGAATGGCGATCGCGTTGGAGCAGTCGTCATTCGGCGCGCCGATGGGTGCGGTATAGGTGCTGACGTAGAGCGAGATGGCGGATTCACCGAGAGGGAGCGAGGCCTCGGTGCCCTTGCGGCCGACGACGATGGTGTACTGCGTGCCGCCGGTCAGCGTCGCGATGACGCTGGCGCGGGTGCCGCAGGTCGAGTCATCGCCGCAGACCACCGACGTGAAGCCGTTGACGCAGTCGCCGGTGAAGACTTCGAGCACCGTATCGGTGACGCTGGTGCCGGGGGCATCGCCGGTGCAGGTCGAGACGGTGAACTGGCCGTCGGCGTCGGGCGTGAACGTGTACCAGATGGTGCGGCGCACGTTGGCGGCGCAGGCGAACGTCGGATCACCCGTGGTCGCGTTGCTTGCGCCGCCGACATCGATCGGCGGCATCGCGATCGGCAGGCTCGCCGCGGCGATGTTGATCGCGTTAGCGCAGTCGTCGTTGGACGGCGGCGCGGGCGGGGGCACGGCTCCGCCGAGGGTGATCTGGATGTTGTTCCAGGTACCGGAGGTGCCGCTGAAGGTGTGGCGATAGATGAAGTGCAGCGGCGATGCGCCGGGGAAGTTCTGATCGAGCGTGGCCTGCGGCCAGTCGAGCAGGACAGGGTTGCTGTTGCCAGCGGAGTTCGGCGCCGGCCCGCGGTTGGCGAAGACGGTGCCATCAAGGTTGAAGCCGCCGGTGGAGGCGGTGTCGGTCAGGGCCCAGGAGGCGTCGGAACTGGCGGTGGCGATGGAGCCGGTCCAGTTGAAACGCACGCGTGAGGTGGTGTAGGTCGCCGCGGGGATCGCGCCGCCGTTGAGCGTCACACTCGCCCATTCGAAGTTCGACACCGAGAGATTGAAGGCCGGGTGGTTGTACTGCGCGCTGGCCGAGCCAGCAAAGGCGCAGGCCGCGAGGATCGCGGCGGACAAAGCTCGTTTCTTCATGATGGCCTTCCCAATGTCAGAGTGACCCTCAAGCGACGGCACGCCCACGCAGGCGATAGACCGGCGCTCGCCACGATGTCGGAAGTATCGACCGCTGCGGGAAGAAACCCAGAACAGCGACCGAAACTACCTACATCGAATGATAAAGATACTGGGAATCTGCCAGACTGCAAGCGCAAAACCGCATCGAATCCGATCGCCCTCGTCCTGGCGGGCGATGGCGGGCTCGCGAGGGGGCAGCCACGACGACTTCAGCCAGTGGAAGACCTCGCCACGTTGCAGTCGCACCGGCGAAACGGGTGATTGTACCTATGACCGAGTTCTCGGACGACGTCATCGGCGCGGGCACGCATCGGCGCGGCTCGTCGAGACGCCAGTGGCGACTTAGACAGGGCAGCCGTCGAAGTAGATTGAGAAGAAGAGGTTGTAGTCAGCCTCGGTGGTGCCGTTGTTCACGAACGGCGGAATGCCGCCGAGGCCGAACGGCGGTGGGGCCTGGCCGGTGTCGTCGGCGATATCGCAGACCGGCTGCGCGTCAAAGAAGTTCGAGAAGAAGCAGTTGTAATCACCCTCGGTGACGCCGTTGTTCACCAGCGGCGGGATGCCGCCGAGGCCAAACGGGGGCAGCGCGGTGCCCTGATCGTCGGCGATGTCGGCCGGCGAGCAGCGGAAATCAAAGCGGACGAACTTGGTGTCCACCAGCGAGTCGAGGTTGATCCAGCCGATGTTCTC
>JAIEQQ010000697.1 GCA_019747615.1 Phycisphaerales bacterium | reverse complement strand
CAGTCGCCCTCGATGAGCGTGAACGATGCGCGTGAGCCCAGGCGGTCGCGAAGAAGCTCGGCCAGGCCTCGATCGAGCTCGCAGGCGATGACGCGGCAGCCGCGATCCAGAAGGGCCTCGGTCAGTGTGCCGGTGCCGGGGCCGACTTCGAGGACCAGATCACCCGGCTGGGCTCCGGCGCTGTCGATGAGTTTGGTGATCAGCTTCTGCTCGATCAGGAAGTTCTGCCCCAGCGCATGGCGCGGCGACAGCCCACGCTCCTCCAACATCGCCTTGATCTCGGTCAGCGTCTGCACCGGTCATTGTTGGGGGCACGGGCGGGTGGTGCGTGGGTGCGGGGATGGGGCGGTGGGGGGGCATGCGGCACATGGGCACTTTGGCAGGAGCGGTTCGTGAAGTGCGAAGATTCGTCGCGTCGGCTCGCGGGCTGCGTGAGTTGTCCGACAGTCGCCGGTACACTCGCGACATGAATGAAGACCTGATGATGTCGCGGCGGCGGGCGTTGATGCTGGGCTCGGCGGGTGCGTTGATCGGTGCCGCGGGGAGCCTGAGCGCCTGTGCAAGGATGCCGCAGGGGCGGAGCGCCGGCGGCGTGACGATCGACCAGGCACGCGGCTCGACGCGGCTGGTGCACTTCACCGATCCGCACATCCGCCCGGAGTTCAACGCGGTCAAGGGCGTTGACGCGGCGCTGGCGCATGTTCAAGCCAACGCGGGCGACGCGGACATGCTGATCGGCGGCGGCGACATGATCATGCACGCGATGGATCAGGAACTCGCGCGGACGCGTGAGCTCTGGTCATTGTGGACGCGCGCGGTGAAGAACGGGTGCGCGATGCCGGTGGAGTATTGCATCGGCAATCACGACATCTGGGGATGGAACAAGGAAAAGAGCAAGTCCGCCGGCACCGAGGCGACATGGGGCAAGAAGTGGTGGTCGGAGATCACCGGGCGAGCGACGACGTACAAGGCCATCGATCGCGGCCTCTGGCGCATCGTGATCCTCGATAGCGTGCAGCCGCTGGGCGCAAGTTATCAGGGGCGGCTAGATGAGGAGCAGTTTGCATGGCTGGAGAATCAGCTCACCACCGCTGGCGCCGGGCGGCACGTGCTGGTGATCTCGCACATCCCGATCCTGTGCATCAGCATGATCGATTGCGACGCGCGGCTGTATCCGAACGCTGAGGGCGAGGGGCGCATGGGCTTGGTGCTCGGTTCGGGCGCGATGCACATGGATGCGCACCGGTTGCTGCGGTTGTTCCAGCGAGTGGGCAACGTGCGGGCGTGCCTGAGCGGGCACATTCACACCGTGGACCACATGAACTATCTGGGGATCGATTGGTTCTGCAACGGCGCGGTGTGCGGCATGTGGTGGCGCGATTTCGCGGCGAACATGGAGTTCATGAAGAAGCGTTTCCGCGAGGGCGATGTGCCGCTGGAGCACCGCCCGGCGCGAGCGGACCCGGGCTACGCGGTCGTGGATTTGTTCGATGACGGTCGCGTGGCGCGGAAGTATGTGACGTTTGGGTGGACGCCAGCGAGTGGGGGGTGAGTCCGCTCTCGCCCACTCTCCCCCGCGCCCCGCGGGGGAGATGGCGAGTCTTCAAGCCAGAGGGGGCCGAGGGCTTTCGGCTGCTGTGCCCAAGAGGATCTTGAAGTCCTGCCCCCTCCGCCGCGAGGCGCGGCACCTCCCCCGGTGGGAACCGGGGGAGGGTGGGGTGATGCACTTTTCGCGCGAGTCGCACCGATCCGATCACACCGCCCGCACCACCAAGCAGTCATTCTGTCCGCCGAAGCCGTACGCGTTGCACAAGCACGCCCGCACGCCGCCTTGGTCGGTGAGGTTGCGGGCTTTGTTGACGACGTAATCCAGGTCCAGCCCCGCGTCGGGCGTGGTGTAGTTGATGGTCGGCGGCACCCAGCCGCTGCGCATCGCCATCACGCTGGAGATCACGTTGCTCACGCCCGCGGCGGCGATGAGGTGGCCGAGCATGGACTTGATCGACGAGATCGGGATGCGCGGCGCGTGCTCGCCGAAGAGGGCTTTGATGGCGGTGGTTTCGATCTTGTCGTTTTCTTTGGTGCCGGTGCCGTGGGCGGAGATGTAGTGGATCATGGGGCGGCTGCGCTCGTCGAGGGCGGCGGGGTCGATGCCGGCCTGTGTCAGCGCGCCGATCATCGCGGCCTTGGGGCCGTCGCCTCGCGGGTGCATGTCGGTGATTCGGAAGGCGTCGGCGGATGAGCCGTAGCCAGCGATCTCAGCGAGGATGGTTGCGCCGCGCTTGAGCGCGTGCTCTTTAGACTCCATCACCAGCATCCCCGCGCCCTCGCCCATCACGAAGCCGTCGCGCGTCTGATCGAACGGGCGAGGAACCGTCGTGTGCTCCTCGTTTCGCGAGCTCAACGCTGTGAGCCGGATGAACCCCGTCACGCCCAGCGGGTGTACCATCGAGTGT
>JAIEQQ010000429.1 GCA_019747615.1 Phycisphaerales bacterium | reverse complement strand
GAACGGCGGGCTGTCGCGATCGGCGAACGCGGCTCGCGCGAGGATTCGCCCGCGTGCCTCGGCGAGGTCGCGCGCCTCGCTCGGGCGAGCGCCACAACTCGGCCCGAGCGCGTCGATCATCCCGGCGATCGCGGCGTCGGGCGAGGCAAAGCGGAATGGCTGGCCGCGGAAGGTCATGGTGAGCAGGTCCGCCGGCGGACGCGGGCGTCGTGGCTGACGATATCATCGATCATGACCGTCCAGGTGCTGATCTTTGGAGCCGCCGCCCGGGCCGCGGGAGCTGACCGCGTCGCGGTGCGTCTCACGCATCGTGGCTCGGATCAGGGCGTTGCCACGACCGCCGAGGTACTGCGATCGCTCGGCGAGCAGCACGCGGCGCTGGGTCCGGCGCTCGTCGGTGCACGGCTGGCGGTGAATCATCAGTTCGCAACTGCGGACCAGACGATCCGCTCGACCGACGAGGTGGCGCTCATCTCACTGGTGGGTGGCGGATGATCGTTGTTGTCGAGATCTGCGACGGGGCGGTGACGCTCGAGGTCGAGCGGCGGGTCGTCTCGCAGCTTGATGAACGCGCCGCGGCGTTGCGCGCCGCCGCATCGATCGGCGCTCGCGTGCGCTTTGATGGCATCGTGCGACGGCAGGAGCCGCGCGATGGCGCGGGGCTCGGCGTGCTCGACGCGCTGGACTACTGCGTCTATGAGCCGATGGCCCAGCGCGAGCTGGAGCGGATCGCGCGGGAGGTGGGCGAGCGTGCGGGTGTGCTGGCGATGGCGGTGATCCACAGCCGCGGGCGCGTCGCGGTCGGTGAGACGTCGTTTGTGCGGGTGGTGGAGTCGGCGCATCGGGCGCCGGCGCTCTTAGCGACGGGAGAGTTCATCGAGCGGATGAAGGCCGACGTGCCGATCTGGAAGACGCCGGTGTGGGCATTGTGGTAGGGATGTTGAATGAATCATGCGCTAACGAGGCCTGAGCCCGTGCCTTCGCCGAGCCTCAGGCACGGCGTCCGAAGGCACGCGGCGCGACACTCACACCCGCACGATCAGCCACCAGTGCAGCACCAACACCGGTAGCAGGATCAGCATCGCACGAAGCGCGTAGCCGACAAACGACGGCATCTTCACGCCGGCGGACTGCGCGATCGAACGCACCATGAAGTTCGGGCCGTTGCCGATGTACGTCATCGCGCCGAAGAAGACCGCGCCGGTCGAGATCGCCATCAGCACTCCGGCCCCGTCGCCCACGAGCAGCTTCGCGCCGATCGTCTCGCGGTTCATCTCCGCATCGCCGAGCGAGAGCTGCAGGAAGTTCAGGTACGTCGGGGCGTTATCAAGCACGGCGCTGAGCGAGCCGGTGAGGAAGTAGTACTGCGTGGGGCTGGTAATGTTGAGCGCCGGGCCGTGCGCCGCCAGATACCCCAGCGCGGGGATCATCGTCGCGAAGATGCCCAGGAAGAGCAGCCCGACTTCCTTGACCGGGAAGAACGTGAACTCGTTGGCGCGATAGATCTCGCGGCTCGAGATGCCGTACGCGCACGCGGCGACGATGATCTGGAACATCGCGCCCATCGGCACGCCGATCAGCAGCCCGCGGCTATGCAGGATCGGATCGATGAACACGCCGGCGATCATGAGCACGAGGCAGATGAGGCCCGTGGTGCCGCGGATCGAGACGGGCGAGCCGGACCGCGCGGCGATTGGATCGTTCGCGGAGTCACTCGCAGAGTCTCGCGCGCCCTCGCCCGTCGCAGCGTTCTGCTTGTCGGCGCGGGCGTAGAGCGTGTCAACGACCACAAAGATCGCGGCCAGCGGCAGCACCGTCAGCAGCCAGCTCGGCCACAGATTGATCATCGTCCACTGGAAGGGCACGCCCTTGAGATAGCCCAGGTACAGCGGCGGATCGCCGATCGGCGTCAGGCAGCCGCCGCAGTTGCTGACGATG
The DNA here is from genome assembly GCA_019747615.1 of Phycisphaerales bacterium. The sequence goes on along the minus strand of JAIEQQ010000429.1, from coordinate 514 downwards.
AAGATGAAGAACAGAATGTGCATCGGGCGGAGTCGGCCGGCGTTCAGCCGCATGAACGGCCGGATCAACAGCACCGAAGCGCCGGTGGTGCCGACCACATTGGCCAGCAGCGCGCCGAAGATCAGGATCGCCACGTTCGTCCATGGGTTGGCTCGCCCGCGAAGATTCACAAGCACGCCGCCGGAGACCACATAGAGCCCGCCGACCAGCGCGATGAACGAGAGATACTCCACGCCGGCGTGCACCAAGGCGCTGCCGCCGGCTCGCCCGTAGCCCAGCGCGTAGTACGCGACGATGATCGATCCGAGGAAGAACGCGACGTCGGGAAAGTGCGTGTGCCACCAGCGCTCGTTGATCAGCGGCATCGCCGCGATCAGCACGAGCAAGAGCACGAACGGCACGACGAGCAGGATGCTCACCGCCGGTTGCCCGCCGGCGCTCAGTTGAGCTGGCAGGGCCAGCAGCAGCGCGGCGCCGAGCGCTGCGCCCGCGAAGGCCGAGAGCGCCCACATGA
>JAIEQQ010000514.1 GCA_019747615.1 Phycisphaerales bacterium | reverse complement strand
TTTGAATCCGCTGCGTCTGCCGTTCCGCCACTCGGGCCACGTGTGGCCGAGAGTCTAGCGGGCCCACAACCGCCGGTCATCATCTGGGCCAAGGGCCGAAGTCGCGAGTCGAGAATGCCAAGCACGCCCGCGCGTACTGCCTTACCGATTCCCGATTGCCGATTCCCGATTGCCGCCCCAGTGCCCAGTGCCCAGTCCCCAGTGCCTTCCCACACTCAGCACCCATTAAAATACACGCTGAAGAACAGGTTGTAATCGCCCTCGGTCACGCCGTTGTTCGGCACGCCGCCGGTGGCGCCGGTGCCGAAGGGAGCCAAGGCCGTGCCCTGGTCGTCGGCGATATCGCACCACGCCAGCGCATCGAAGAAGCCGCTGAAGAACGCGTTGTAGTCGCCCTCGGTCACGCCGTTGTTCGGCGCCAGCGGGTTCGGCGGCGTTGCCGGGTTGACAATCGGCTCGCCCTGATCATTCGCGATATCCGCCGGGCCGCAGCGCACCGGCGGCGGCGGCGGGGCCTTGGTGATCACCGCCCGCATGATCACATCGCCGGTGGTCTGGAAGTTCGCCATATCAAACCACTGCGGCGTGTTGATAAAAGGCGGGATCGTGCCGAACACAAAGTTCCGCGCCGGCGTGATGCCGTTCAGATCGATTGGCGTCGTCGCGCCCGCGGGGGCCGTGGTGTTGCTCGCAAACGTCATCGCGAAGGTGAACCGGTCGTATTCCGCCGGGATGATGATGTTGAACTGCGACAGGTCGTACTCGTTGACAAACCCATCGACCAACTGCGGCGAGAAGCCGTCCGGCGGGGCATCGAGCGAATCGAAGATCTTCGACGCCGCGGGCACGAACGCCGGCAGCCCGACGCGCCCCCTCCAGATCTCCAGATTGTCGTGGATCGTGCTGCCGGTGTTGCCGGACGCAGAGCGCCACATCACCTGCACGCGCAGCACCTTCGCGGGCCGATACGCCGGCGGGATCAGCAGCACAACGCCCACCTTTTCATCAGCATCAAAGTTGAACTGCAAACCCACGGGCGCGGTCACCGGGAAGTCCGGGTCCGCCGCGGGGAGGTTGTCGTTCTTCAGCAGCAGCTCATCCACCGCCATCGCCGGGCTCACACACAGCCCCACGGCCATCGCCACGCCAGCGCACAACACCACGCGAGAAACCATCGACCGCATCAGTGCCTCAGTACGCATCAGTGTCCTTTCGAGCAAGCCGCCATCAACGCACGTTCACAACGCCGCCAGCGAGAACCGCCGCGACATCCCTCAACGCTCCCCCAAATCCCCAGAACCCACACGCTATGTATACCACCAACGCGGCGGAAAACCCACCGAAGTCGGTCACAGCTCACAGGGATTCGAGATCGACGCCGGCTTGGTTGCGACCAAACCCGAAGCGGAAGGCAAACGCGAACATGAACATGAACATGAAAAGGACGGGTGCGGAAGCACGGGCAGGGATTTGATAGGGCACTCTCGCGGCCGCGTGCCTCCTTTGATCATGGACTTCAACGATGACGCATGCCGAGGTCAGAGATCGCAGCCCAACGACCCCAAACCCCTCCTTTTCATGTTCATGTTCATGTTCCCCTCCCCCTCCCCTCACCCTCCCGTAAACAGCCTCACCACGTCGTGATACGTCACCAGCAGGAACATCGACGCGATCATCAGCAGCCCCGCGATCGTCGCGACATTCTGCACCGCCACCGACACCGCCCGCCCGGTGATCTGTTCGTAGAGCAGGAAGATGAAGTGCCCGCCGTCAACGATCGGCAGCGGCAGGAAGTTCACCACCGCCAGGTTCACGCTGATGATCGCCATGAAGAAGACCAGCCAGATGAACCCGCGCCCCGCCAGCAGCGTGCCCACGTGCGCGATGCCCACCGGCCCGCGCAGATGCTCGACCTTGATGCTCCCCTGAAACAGCCGCGCGAACGTCAGGTACGTCTGCGTCATCGCCGTCTGCGTCTGGCGCAGACCCATCGCCATCGCCCCCGGGATCGTGTCCGCGTGCAGCTTCGTCATCAGCGGCTCATAGAAGCCCGCATCCACCGGCCCCGTCCACTTGAGTGCTCGCAGTTGCTGGACTTCCGTCGGGCCGGCGCTCGCAACGGGCGCCTCAACACGCCCGCGAATCGTCCACTTGGTCACCTCCAGCGGCGCCACGCTCGTCGCGTTCGCCAGCACCCGCTGATGCCCCACGCTCACCGTCAGATCCTCACCGTCCGGCGTCTGCCTCGCCGCGGCTCGAAGCGCCTTCCACACATCCGCCATCGTCGCCACCGGCTGACCATTCACCGACACAATCCGCGAGCCCGCCGCGATCCCCGCCAGTGCCCCACTCGGCGTCGGCAGCAACGTCGACACGCCCGGCGCCTGACCCGGCAACACCATCGGCGCGCTCGGCCAGTTCGCCACCATCGCCACGCGCTGCGCGATGTTCG
>JAIEQQ010000554.1 GCA_019747615.1 Phycisphaerales bacterium | reverse complement strand
TGTGGTATCCCGATGGTGCCGAGGGCACGCTGCTAGCCGGGCGGCTCTGGCCGTCGCGAGACGGGCGGCGGCGCACGAAGTATCCGATGGTGCTGTGCGCGCAGTGCGATGGCGTCGGGCTTGATTGGGTCGCTCGCGTGGTGCTGCCTCGGCTCGCGGCTCTACAGGCGGCGTGCATCGAGGCGACCGAGCAATCCCAAGTGATCGCGGCGGTGGAAGCGGCGGGCCGCGATTTGCAGGTGCAAGCGGCGCAGCCCGGTACTGCTGACGAGCCCGGTGCGGCCCGCGCGAGTCTGGATCGCGTGCTCGCGAGCCCGCTGGCCGAGGGCTCACGGACGGCGATGCACCGCGTGCAGTATCAGTTTGAGCGAGAGTTCAGCGGCTACCTGAGTGGTGATCGCGGTACGAAGGGCGCGTTGCCCGCGCGCGGGCAGCACATCCGCGTGCCGGGTGCGATCGAGCCGGCGACCGATGCGCTGGTGGCATGGACGCGGTACTTTGCGCGGCAGTTGTCGCCGGAGTCTCCGCGGATCGTCGCAGTGCCATTCAGCGGCGCATGGGCGGACGTGTCGGTGGGGCAGATCACGCCGCAGTTGATCACACCGTGGCGGACGAGCATCGAACAGTCGCCGCCGGCGAGCGAGGTGCCGTACACAATCACCGAGACCTTTGCACGCAAAGTTGAGGGGATGTTTGATTCATGGCAGGGCCGCGCGAGCGCCGCGACGCCCGCGGCTTCGGCCACCGTGCCGGCCTCGGCGGTGGCGGCGAGTGTGCCCAGCGTTCCTGCACCCGCGGCCTCGACCACGCCCGCGCTCGAGACGTTTGCGGGCGATTCGGCCCCGACAAGCGGCGGGAAGTGGATGGGCGTCGCGATCGCGGGCGGCGTGCTGGTGATTGCGATCGTCATCGCCGCCGCGATGGGGCTGTTTAGCTCCAGCGGGACAGCGTCGGGCACGGGTGCGGGCGGGGGGAGTGGTGGGGGGGCAGGAGCGGGCGCGAGCGGAGCGACCGCGGGTAACGGGCAGACGGCGCCGGTGGTGACGCCCGGACCGAAGTCCACTGGTAGCGAGAGCGCCGGCGGAGCGACACCAGCGCCTCAAGTGCCGGAGATTCCGAAGACGCCGGAGCCGGCGCTTGTTGATCCGCGGGCGGGCGTTGATCTTGGCGCGATCGTCGCGGGCGTGAGCGAGAAGGTCTCCAAGGTGTCGGGACCGAGCGCCAGCGACTTGAAGACCGAGCTGCAAGCGATCACGGCCGAGGCCGCGTCGATCAGCAGCGTGGTGCTGTCGCGCGAGAATGCCAAGTCGGTCGCGGACCGATTGAGCGAGCTTTCGGCGCGTGCTCAGCGACTCGCCAAGCGTGCCGACGAGGACAAGATCGTGACGACGCCGCCACCGGTTGCGCCCGCGCCCGTGACGCCCGCGGTTCAGATTCCCGGCGTTCCCGAGCAGTTGAGTGTGGAGCCGTCGTTGAACGCGGCGTGGGTGAAGCAGCTTGATCTCGTGCGCGGGCTGCAACTGACGCCCGAGCGGCTGGCGCGTCTGACGACGATCCGCGAGATGATCGAGGGTTTCAGCCGCGGGATGCCGAAGGTTGAGGATCTGGACCTGCCGTCGGGCGGCGTGGGCGATACGGTCCGCGCTGAGTGCACCGTGCGCCGCCAGAAGGCGCTCGCCGAGGGCGTGCGGAGACTTAATCAAGGCGGGGCCGATCTTGAGTCGATTCGCACGCCGCTGGAGACCCTCGCTGGCGGATTCAAGACATGGACAAACTCGGTCGTCGCGGCGACGCGGGCGCACGCGCAGGCGGACACGCTGATCCGCAGCGGCGCCGCGTGGCGTGAGGTCGCGACGTCCGGCCGATCGCTGAGCGAGCTGAGCGATGAGATTCGCGCGATGCCGCCGTCGCCGGAGATCAGCGGTGCTTTTGCGCCGCTGATCGTGCAGCTCGATGCGATGCGAGCGCTGGCGACCAGTTCCGATCGCGCGGCGCTCGCGCTGGCGCTGCTCGGTGGCAAGGGCGGGGCGTCGAGCGTTCGCACCGCGATGGATCGCCTCGTTGAACTGACGCCACCTTGGCCTGGAGATCTTGCCGAGCTCGGCGCGATCGCGCCCGCGCGAGCGGGCCTTCGCGCAAGCCTCGACGCCGCCCGCGCCCAGCGGCTGGATGAGCGAGCGATGCAGGCGTGGCTCCGTCAATGGGGGCAGCCGGGTGTTGATGCAAACGCGCGCGTGCGTCTTGTTGAGCTGATGCCGGCGCTGGGGATTGATGCCAAGGCGTTGCCGACGTGGGCGCTGTACAACCTGGCAAGGTTCGAGCTGCGCCAGGGGCTGCAGGCATTGCCCAAGCGTGATGACGCATCGGCGCGTCCGCTGATCGAGCGATTCGCGAGCACGGTCGAGCCGCTGTTGCCGAGCGTGGCCGAGGCGGGC
>JAIEQQ010000159.1 GCA_019747615.1 Phycisphaerales bacterium | reverse complement strand
CGGAGCTCGGGCACCAGCGGCTCATCGAGATGGGCGAGACCGACGAGATCGTGCTGGAGCTGGTTCGCCATCATCACGAGCGGCCCGACGGGCTGGGGTATCCCGATCGCCTGAGCGGCGACGCGATCCCGCTGGTAGCGCGGTTCTTCGCGGTCATCGATTCGTTTGACGCGATGACGAGCGTGCGCCCGTATCGGCAGACAGTGGGCGACGCCGCGGCGGAGCGGGCGATGACCGAACTCCGAGCCGGCGCGGGCACGCGCTACGACGCGAACGCGGTGGCGATGTTCGGCGAGCTGTACGCCGGGGGCTCGCTGGATTGGATCCTGCACTACTACAACGACGAATGCCCGGTGATGGTGTTTGACCATCGCGAGGCGGCGACACGCCCGGCTGCGCCAAAGCCGGAGATCGTCGTCAAGCGCGCCGGTGCGGTCCAGACGCCGCGTGCCGCCGAGTAAACGAGGCAAAGGGAGCCCTGAGCGCAAGCTCAGGTCACGGAGGCTTCGACTCCGCACCGTGTCAGAGCAACGCGGTGCGCCCCCTCCGGCTCGCGGACTCGCCACCTCCCCCGGTAGGACCGGGGGAGGGTGAAGGGCAGGGTGAAAGTACCCCATCCTCCCCCGGTTCCTACCGGGGGAGGTGCCGCGCTTCGCGGCGGAGGGGGCGAGACTTCCGATTCGCCGATGTCGTTCAAGTTGCGATTCGGCAGGGCCCGCCGAGTCGCCGCCGCCTCGATCAGCACAAAAAAAACAAGGCGACCGCGTGTGCGATCGCCTTTGCGAAAATCTTGGGGTGCCCGTACCGGCGTGAGACGCGGCGGAGCGATGACGATCAGCGGTCGGCGCTCAGGAGAGAGCGGCGTCGCTGATCAATACCCGCGCTTCTTGTCGGCAACGTTCAGGCTGCGGCCCGCGCGGCGCTTGCGGTTCATGAGCTTGCGGCCGTTGGTGGTCTTCATGCGAGCACGAAACCCGATGGAGCGCTTGCGCTTCACGCGGGAAGTACGCTTTGGATATGCCATGCCCATGGGTCGGCCTTTCGTCTGCGGAGTACGGATCGCGTCAAGAGAGCGATCGATGGGTGACGGGACGGTTCCGGCGCGAAGCGGCTCGCGACGGGTCGAGATACTAGCCCGCGCGCGGGCTGGGGCCAAGTGGTTGGGACGCAGAAATCATCCGTACTTCATACGAACATCGACCCGCGGGCGTCGGATTCGTTTGATGTTCGACCGATTCGCGGCACGATGTAGGGGTACGAGGTCGGGAATACCCGCCGCGGCCGGATCGTGACGTGTGTCGCGGGGGCCGCAGCGGGCGAGCCCCGCCTCGATCAATGTCCCGCACGCGACCGGCCGATCGCTTCGGCCCCCGGGCGCTTGCGCGGCAAGAAGGCGGCGCTCATGGGTCAACCAGACATCGAAGCGATCGAGGCGCTCATCGGGCATCGCTTCGCTGATCGCGAGCTTCTGCGCGTCGCAGTGCGCCACGCGAGCGTTGCCGATACGCGAGCGGTCAGCAACGAACGCATGGAGTTCCTGGGCGACGCGGTTCTGGGGCTGGTGACCTGCGAGCGCGTGTACCAGCTCTACCCCGAGATGCTCGAAGGGGAGATGACCAAGATCAAGTCCAAGGTCGTCTCGCGCGAGACGTGTGCACAGCTTGCGATCGCGCTGGGCCTGCACCTGCACCTGCAGCTCGGCAAGGGCATGCGCAGCGCCGGCGCGACGGTGCCGATGAGCCTCGCGGCGGCGGCTTTAGAGAGCGTGATCGCGGCGCTGTACCTGGACGCGGGTATGGACAAGACGCGGGCGTTTATCGTGCCGCTGGTGGAGCCGATGATCCGCGAGGCCGAGGCGAGCAAGCACCAGGAAAACTACAAGTCGCTCCTGCAGCACCACGCGCAGCAGGGGGCCGGCAACTCGCCGCAGTACATCGTCATCGAAGAGCGCGGCCCGGACCACTCGAAACATTTCCTGATCGCGGCGCGCGTTGGCGACACGCAGTTCGACGCCGCGTGGGGCGCGAGCAAGAAGATCGCCGAGCAGGCGGCGGCGGAGCGAGCGCTGCGGACGCTGGGGGTGTTGGGGGATGGCGTGGGGGCGTGACGAAGCGGGTGCCGTCGAGATAGGTGTATTCGGCGGATCATCTGGGGCAGGGGGGAAGGCTGGACATGGGTAACCTCTGGTGAGCCTGCAGCTTCCCGTGCGGCGGAGGACGATGATGCCGACTCCTATGCGCAGCAGGTTCCCATCCGGCAATCTGGACGGCGTTCCGAAGCGCGACCCTCGGGCTGCTTGTGGCCGCGGCGGGCATTGGCGGTTCAGATGTCTCACTCGCGGCGCTCACCGGGAGCCAGTTCGGACTCACGCTTTTGTGGGCGGTCGTCGCCGGCGCGTTGATCAAGTTCACGCTGAACGAGGGTGTGGCAC
>JAIEQQ010000361.1 GCA_019747615.1 Phycisphaerales bacterium | reverse complement strand
GCGCTCGCCCCCCGCCCAGCCCCCCACCTCCCCACCCCCGGGGAACCCTTTGTCTCACGAGGTACTCGCATGACCACCGCACCGAACCGGCCCGGCATTCCGTCACAAGCCGCCCACGGCAAGGTCGATCCGCAGAGCGTGACGATCTCGGGGCTGATTCTTGACCCGGTGTGTACGCCGCAGACACCAGTGGAATCACTGGCGAACATCGAGCGAGACATCCCTGCGCCGGGCAAGTATCCGTTCACGCGTGGGCTCTTCCCGCAGGGCTATCGCACCCGCCTGTGGACGATGCGGCAGTTCGCCGGCTTCGGCAGCGCTGACGACACCAACCAGCGGTTCAAGTACATCCTGAACCAGGGCAAGGGCACGACCGCGAACACCGGCCTGAGTACCGCCTTTGACCTGCCGACGCTCATGGGACGCGATAGCGATGATGCACTGAGCGCTGGTGAAGTCGGCAAGTGCGGCGTGGCGATCTGCACGATCGAGGACATGCACCGGCTCTACGCGGATATCCCGGTGGACAAGGTGACCGTCAGCCAGACGATCAACGGGCCCGCCGCGGTCATCTGGGCGATGTACCTCGCGCACGCGCTGCAGCGCGGCATGAAGTGGGAGAATCTCGGCGGCACGCTTCAGAACGACATCCTCAAAGAGTTCCACGCGCAGAACGAGTTCATCTATCCACCCGAGCCGAGCGTCAAGCTCGTCGTGGACACCATCGAGTTCCAGAGCCGCCACCTGCCCAAGTGGAACAGCGTGAGCATCAGCGGCTATCACATCCGCGAGGCCGGCAGCACCGCGGTGCAGGAGCTGGCGTTTACGCTTCGCGACGGCATGGAGTATGTCGAGGCCTGCCTCGAACGCGGCATGCCCATCGACGAGTTCGCCCCGCGCCTCAGCTTCTTCTTCAACTCGCATAACGAGTTCTTCGAGGAGATCTGCAAGCTGCGGGCGGCGCGTCGCATCTGGGCGCGCATGATGAAGGACCGCTATCAGGCCAAGAGCGAGCGGTCGCTCTACATGAAGACGCACGTGCAGACCGCCGGGTGCAGCCTAACCGAGCAGCAGCCCTTGAACAACATCGTGCGCGTCGCCTATCAGGCGATGGCGGCAGTGCTTGGCGGTTGCCAGAGCCTGCACACCGATAGCATGGACGAAACGCTGGGGCTTCCGACGGAGCAGGCCGTCACGGTCGCGCTCCGCACGCAGCAGATCCTCGCTCACGAGACGGGCGTGACGCGCGTGGCCGACCCGCTGGGTGGCTCGTGGTTCATCGAACAGATGACCGACTCGATCGAGAGCGGAGCACTGGACTACATCAGCGAGATCGACGCGATGGGGGCGTATGCAAATAGCAAATTGCCAAATGGCCAAATTGCCAAATTGGAACCGGCCGAGCGGCGGGCGGGGGTTTATGCGCCGCGCGAGACGTATGGGCGTGGCGTGGTACATGGCATCAACAAGGGCTACTTCCGCCGTCAGATCGCCGAGGCCTCGTACCGCTATAGCGAAGAGTGCGAGGCGGGCGACCGCATCACCGTCGGCGTGAACGCGTACGTCGACAACGACGAGACGCGTCCGATCGACATTCTGCAGATCCCCCACACCGTCGAGATCGAGCAGTGCGCCCGCCTCAGCGCGTTCAAGGCGCGGCGCGATGCGGACAAGGTCAAGCGTGCACTGGACAACGTCCGGGCCGCGTGCCAGGGGAAACCGATCGCCAGTCAGTTCCCCGAGCTGCCCTGGGGCACCGGCGCCGCGGCGGGCGGCGCTTCGCTGCACGCGACAAACGTCATGCCAGCGCTCATCGAGGGCGCTCTGGCCAAATGCACGCTCGGCGAGATGGTGCAGGCCATGGCCGACATCTACGGTCGCTACAGCGGCGGGCCGGAGTGGTGAAAACGTCGGCAACCGGGATTCGGCAATCGGCAATCGTGAAACGCGCTGGCGCGATGGTGCGCTGCCGCTTTGCGAAGCTGCCGACGAGCTGACCGTCGCCACTGCGTCGCTCAGATGACCAGGGCCGCAAGACGCTTGCTGATCTCGCGGAGCCATGCTTCGTCCGGCACCGCATACGGCCGGAACTTCTCGACCGTGCCCTGCTCCTCGCTATGGATGATCGCGCGATTCTGCCCGATCAGGCCGACGCTCGCGCCCGGCGCATCGACCAGCACGCTCGCATCCGCGGCGGACATCTGAAAGAGCACGCGAACGTCAAACTCACGGGCCGCATTGCGTTCGAGCGTTCGTTGCAGCGTCGTCACGGTGTCGCACCAGCAAAGCGTGTGGATGCCGAAGTTTGGGCCTTCCTTGATGATCGCGCCGAGTTGCTTGTCGGGCTTCGGGGCCGCGGCATCGGCACTCGCTGAGAAGTCGAACTCGTCTTCGACGCGCCGCAGCGAGCGGAAGCGTTGCAGG
>JAIEQQ010000295.1 GCA_019747615.1 Phycisphaerales bacterium | reverse complement strand
CACACGCACGCCCCCCCAACCCCCTCGCACCTCAACGCCCCAGCACGCCGCCGTTCAGCCGCGCGACCACATCCGGCTCGCCATCGCCATCCGTGTCGATGTACGCCCGCACGCGCTGGCGCTCCTCGCCGGCGCGCCGTGCATAAAGCTGCGCCCGCGCCGCCCATCCGTCATCATCGTTTCGCATCGGCGCGATTGCGCTGTGGATCAGTTCCAGCGTGAGCAGCGCCTCCAACCGTTTCAGATCGCCCGGATTGGTGATCACCGCCTCGCCCGGCCCGCCGATCGCCAGCGCGTCCAGCCCGAGTATCGCGAGCAACTGCACGTGCGCCGCCGCGATCTGCGGCCCAAACGTCGTTACGCGGAACTTCGCATTGGCTTCGTTCGGCGGAACGATCTGCACCGCATCTTCGCTCACACGCACCAGCGACAGCCGAAGCTCCGTCGCCGACACGCGCTGGACCACCTCCATCGTCCGCGTGCCCATCACCACGACATGCCCAAAGCCGGCGACATGCGCCGCCGTCATCTGCGCCGCCGTCAACACCCCGGCGCTCAGCGTGCCGGTCTCCTCAACCAGCGTCTGCCCTGCAAGAAACACCTCCCGAAACAACTGCGGCTCAAACTGAAGCAGATCTCGATCAGCGATGAACATGGTGCACCTCGTTGTGGTCAGTGGTCAGTGGTCAGTGGTCAGTGGTCAGTGGTCAGTGGTCAGTGGTCAGCAAGCCCTGGTCGGCAATCGGGATTCGGCAATCGGCAATCGTGCGGAACCGCATCTCAGCGCTCGGCCTCTATTTGCTGCTTTGCTGCTTTGCTGCTTTGAGCTTTGAGCTTTGAGCTTTGCTTCTATGTGCCCTGTGGCCCTGTCAAACCGCCCGCACGGCGCGTCCGCCGCGCGGGCGTGCTGGAGCGGGCCACGCGCGAGGCGTGCCCGGCCCGGTTCGGCGGCGTGCCGCGGCGTGCGTGCGACAGGTGGGCGGGGGCCAATGACTCCCCGCAAACAGCACCCCGCGCCCGCTCCGCCAGCAGCACCACCGCCTCGATCCCCGCGGGTCATGTCAGCCCGCGGATCACGCCGTGCGCCGCCTCGTTCCGCAGCTCCAGCGTGTACTCACCCACCACCATCCCGCTCTCGCGATCGCCGGTGGCCGCCATCGGCTTGTACTGAAACGACCGCCCGCCCAGCGGCATCACCTCCGCCCGCGACGAATCCAGCAGCAACAGCGAGTCGCTCGGCATCCATCGCGACAAGATCACGCGGCAGACCCCGAAGTCACTCTCATACACCCCCACCAGATCACGATACCGCTCATCCGCCGGCGCATACTCACGCAGGGCCGACGAGAACCCGTTGATGCGCCGCTTCAGCGCTCCGTTCACCACGATCGTGTCAACCTTGCCCGAGCTGCCCTCCCAGATCAGCCGCATCGCCGCGTTCAGCACCGCCTCGTTCAGATCCGTCCCCGCGCCGCCGCCGGCCGGAACGCCGCCGGAGTTCGGCACGAAGTTGTTCGTCGCGATCGACGGGATGATGCCGTTCATCGTGCGCCGGATCGTCGCGCTGCCGATCTGCGTCGCCGCGGGCGCAACGCCGTTGAGCACGCAGTTCTCCAGGTCGCGATGCAACTCACGCAGGCGCTCCTGCTTCTGAAAGTCCAGCTCATCGGCCAGCCCGTGCTGTCGCGCCGCGAGCATCGAGCCGCTGACCTCCAGGCCGGCTGTGAAGATCTGCGTGTAGTTGCGTCTGCGGCTGCGATTGGTGAACCGCGCATCGGGCCGGTCGTCACCCTCCAGGGCCGCGTTGCCCAGGATCGTCAATCGCAGCGTGTTGCTCAGGTTGCTCGTCGGCGTGCCGCCGTAGCGACGCACGACCGTGAGCACGTTGCCCGCAACCGCCGTGACGAGCATGACCTCTCGCGCCGTGCCGGGCCGCACCTGATCACCGACGCGAAACCGCGAGCCGTTGGCAACGGTGACGCTCGTGGCATCAGCCGCGTTGGGCGTGAACGTCGTCTGGTTCACGCTGTCAAAGTTCGGCAGCAGCTCGTCCTCGATCCACTCGTGGACCGTGCTGGTCGCCTCGCGACGGCCATCGCCGAGATGATCCAGCAGGGGCGTCTCAAAGGGCGAAATGATCCCGATGATGTCGCCCACATCCTCCACCAGTTCCGGCAGATCCACACCCGCGCCGTACGTTGCTTTCCCCGTAAATGGCATCGCACCTTCTCCTTTGTGATTCCCGCACCGACCCCTCGCGCCGCGCCAACACAGCGCGCCGCATCCATCAACTCAGCCCGAACACATCACACGCCCGCCCTCGATCACCCCGCGCTCACACCCCGCGCCGCCTCCGCAAGTACTCCGCCAGCGACTTGCGATCACCCGCCATCGCCCCGCGCAGCACACCGTC
>JAIEQQ010000044.1 GCA_019747615.1 Phycisphaerales bacterium | reverse complement strand
CGCGGCGAGTCGAATCGGTGATGATGAGGCCAGCGACCTTGTCGGAGTACGTGACGTACTTCGCCGTGTCGAAGTTCGGGTTGCTCAGGCGACGCGTATACGCCGAGTTTGTGCGGCGCCAGACGTCGATGCCGTCGCCAGCCGGGGAACCGCCGGGAAAGGTCCGCTGGATGCCGAAGACATTGGCCTGATAGGAAACGCCGACATCGTCATACGCCGAACGGACAGGGTCCAGCGGGTTGGCGCCGGACGAGTTCGACGTGATGTACGGCGTTTCGCGGTCGCCGGGGGACTTGAACACTGGCAGGTCGTATGCATCGCGCAATGACTGATCCGGATTCTCTGGGAGCGCAAACCGCGACTTCGGTAGGTCGAGACCGGAGTAAATGTACTGATTCAGCGGGCGATCTCCCGGCCAGAGGTCGTAGCCCGCGTATGCCCCAGTTCCCGGCCGGGTTCGCAATGAGTTGTGGGCGAACTTGCCGCCGAACGAAAACGTTCCGAAGAACACTTCCGGCGCCGCGGTGCCGATCTGGCGATCGATGATGATCTCGGACGCGCGATTCTTGTTGTCGATGCGATAGCCCTCAGAGGCCAGCGCGATCTGCCGCAAGTTACTCAGCGAGAGCGTCAAGCGGGCAGCGATGCGTGCTTTGCCGAGGGCGGGCAGGAGGATGCCCACGAGCAAGGCGATGATTGCGATCACAACGAGGAGCTCGATCAGAGTAAATGCGCTGCGGGACTTCATCGTGAGGCTCCTCAATCAGGTCGATGGGGTCAACGGTGTCTGATGATGCCAGGCAGGACGGCAACTTTGGTTCGACAACGAGGTCACTGAGGGGGGCGGGGAAGCATGCTCGGCACAATGGGCTCGGCCGATGGCGTACTGGGGGCCTGCGGAGCCGGGGTCGGCGCTGGCGCGGGTACGCCGGCTGTCGGCTTCGTATCCCGCGGCGGCAGTGGCTGGACGCCCTGACTCGACTCATTCGATGACAAGTTCGAGATGATGAGCCACGTTCCAACGACCAACGCGAGCACGGTGAAGCCAATGATGAGCGGAGACTTTGAACGCCCAGGCGCAGCCTTCGACGCGGCCGCCTTCGACGGCGCGACGTTTATCCCTGACAAGAGACTCTCCTGCTGCTGAGGCATTCTTCTTGCTCCAATGTGCCGAGGCAACGATGCATGAACGGCGAGATCAAACGGCGGCCATCTGATCGATCGAAGGCATTGCCCGAGTGGGGTACCTTCAACTTGCTCGCGGGATCATATCAGATTCGACGGAACCGCGTATCGGTTGTACAAAAATCGCGAGTTTTTCTCAAATTGGTTACCAAACTTCTACCGACCCGTCGAACCGAATCCCCCCGCACCCCGCCCGGTCTCATCAAGCACTTCCGATTCCACGAGATCCACCCTGCTGACCGGTGCCACCACAAGTTGGGCGATTCGCATCGCGTGCTCGATCACGAACGGCTCGCGGCCAAGATTGATCAGGGCGACTTGCAGCTCGCCTCGGTAGTCGGCGTCTACGGTGCCGGGGGCGTTGATGACGGTGATGCCGTGCTTGCTCGCGAGGCCGGAGCGCGGGCGGACTTGGCCCTCAAACCCAGTCGGGATGGCGACCGTCCATCCAGTGGGCACGCGCGCGATCGCGCCGGGTGCCAGCGTGATCACTTCACCGTCCGGCAAGCACGCGGCGAGGTCGAGCCCGGCCGCGAGAGCGGTTTGGTAGGCGGGGAGGGTGGCGCGGGGGGAGAGGCGGCGGATGGGGAGGGGAAGTGGCGAAGTGGCAGAGTGGCTGAGTGGCAAAGTGGTGCGCTTTCGATTGTCGTTGGGTCGGAGTGGGTCACGGCAAGCACGAGGCCCAGGGCATCGCGGAGAAGTGTGCGAGCGTGTCGACATGAGCTTAGAAGCTCGCACACTCACGCGGCAAGCTCATCACTCTGCCTCTCTGCCACTTCGCCACTCTGCCACTTCTTCCCGGCTCACCGCTGCCCGAGCGTCAGCCCGAAGTTGTTGCCGCTGTCGCCGGGGATCTTCTTGCCGAAGCCGCCGGTGAGATCCTTGTTGCGGAACTGCTCGCGCTTGCGGCGCAGCTCCGGGGTCTCCTTGCTGATCTCGGCCAGACGCTCGGCCATCTGCTTCTCTTTGGCCTGGCGCTTCTCGGCGAAGATCGCCTCGCGGCTGCCGGGTGCCGGCGGGGTGTCGGCTTCGAGCACCTTCATCGACAGGCTGATGCGACGCGTGCTCGGGTCGATCTTGATCACGCGAGCGGTGATGACCTGATCCTTCTTGAGGACCTGCTCGGGCTTATCGATGCGCTTGCGGCTGATCTCGCTGACGTGCAGGAGCCCGTCAACGCCCGCGGCGATCTGGATAAACGCGCCGAACTCGGTGAGGCGGAC
>JAIEQQ010000326.1 GCA_019747615.1 Phycisphaerales bacterium | reverse complement strand
AGGACGGGCTCACCGCGACGCTGCAACTGGCGCGTGTGGATTTGAGCGCCGGTCGCTTCGGCACCTGCCGCCGACGCATCGCCAGCGTGGAGCGGCACCCGGATCTGGTCGGTCCGGCTCGCCAGGACGCAGCCGCGATCGTTCAAGAGCTCGCGCGCTTTCACCCGCCGGCACGCTCGCTTGCTGAGCGTCTTGGCGCACAGAGCGTGACCACCGGCCCGGGCGCAGCGGAGGCGGCCGGAACGGCCACCACCACGCCGAGCACGCCCCCGCCAGATGCGCCGATGGATTTCGGCGCGCTGGTCGCCCGCCCGCTCTGGCAGCAGGAGATCGGCCCCGAGGATCTTTCGACGCCAGCGTCGCCACGCTGGCTGTCGGGCACTTCGCGCATGCTCGCAACGCTGCCAACGAACGCTCGCGAGCTGCGAGTCCTGCCTCTGAGCGGCGACGATCGCGTCGTCGTGCAGCGCGACCACGCGATCATGGCCCTGGACGCGTCGACGCTGCGCCCGCTGTGGTCGTTCGACACCATGCCGGCGGGGATCGACCCAAGCGATGCTCGCTCGGGAATCGAGCCCGAGGAGCTCTCGACGCCAGCGTTTGCCGGCGGCCTGGTGCTCTCAACACTGATCCGAGAGAACGATCGAACCGGTGCCGAGCAGGAACTTGTCGCGCTGGACGCACGCACCGGCCGCGTGCGATGGGCGGTGAACGCCTCGGAGATCGACCCATCGATCGGACAGAGCGGCCTGTTGCGCGGCGCCATCCTCGCCGACGCGGACACCGCGGTCATCGGCATCCGAAAGCGCATGCCCGAGCGCCGCCTCGCGGCGCTCTACCTCGCCGGGATCGATATCTCTTCAGGTCGCACGCGCTGGTCCACGCTCATCGGCGCCTCGGGCGTGTTGCCGTTTGCCGCCGGCTCGCCGATCGTCGATTCGGGCATCATCGACGACGGCATCGTCTATCGCAGCGACCGACTCGGCGTCGTGTGCGCCGTCGAGGCCGCCAGCGGCCGGCTGCTCTGGGTGCGTCGCCTGCCCGTCGAGCTCGCACCGATGCGTTCGGGCCTGCGCAGCGCGACATGGCAGCAGAACGCGCCGGTGCTTATCGGCGAGTCCGTCTTTGTCATCACGCCGGATCGCTCCGAGATCCTGAGGCTCTCGGCCACCACCGGGCGCGTCGAGGCGCGCAGCGCGACGGACGTCTTCTTCACGCCGTCGTACCTGCTCAAAGATGGCGGCACGCTCCTCGCGGTGAGCGACTCGCGCGTCGCGTCGGTGAGCGCCGCGTCGTTCGGCGATGCGAGCAAGATCCGCGCCACGAGCACGATCGAAACGCCGGGGATCTGGGGGCGGGTGAGCATCGACCGGGGTCGCGTGCTGGTGCCGCTGGTCAGCGGGCTGGCGGTCTTTGATCCCAGCGAGCTCGGTGCGCCCAAGAGCGTGGTGCGCCTGGACAGGCCAGGGAATCCGATGATCGTGGGCGAGCAACTCGTCGTGACCGACGACTCGCGCGTGCTGGTCTACAGCGATTGGGAGCGGGCCGAGCGAGTGCTTTCGCGGAGCATTCAAGAGCGACCGGCCGATCCGGCGCCGGCGATCGCGCTGCTGGAGCTGGCGGCGCGGACTGGACGGCTCGCTCGCGCCGTGCAGGCGATCGACGCGGCGAAGACGGCCCTGGACGCCGCGCGGCCGGGCGGAGATCGCAACGCCGAGGCGCAGCGGCTGTGGGATGTCTCGGTCGCGCTCGTCGATTCGCAGCTTGCCCGATCTCAGCGCCAGGGTGCCGGTGGCCCGCTCGACGCGTCGATCATCGAGGTCATCGACCGCCTCGCGATCCTGGCCACCACGCCGAACCAGCGGGTGACGCAGATGCTGCTTTCGGCCCAGTCGATGGTGGTGCAGAACCGGCTCGGGGACGCGATCAAACTCTGCCAGCGCGTGCTGGCCGATGAGGCCCTCAGGGCCGCACAGTTCATCACGCCCCGCTCGACCGCTCGCGCCGATCAGGAGAGCACACGCCGGCTGGAGCAGTGCATCCGCGCTGGCGGCCGGCCCGATTACGCGGAGTTCGAGGCCCTCGCCAGCGGCGAGCTGCAAGCTCTGATTGCCCGAACAACACCGAACCCCCCGAACCCCGTCGCGCCCGCATCGACGCCAGCCGCCGCGCCGCCTGTCCCAACGCCAGTCGCGAACGTCACGCCGCCGACGCCGGATGAGTTCGAGGAAATCGCGCGCCGGTATCCCGTCGCTCTGGCGAGCCTGCGGGCGTGGTCGCTGGCTAGCGCCGCACACGATCGCGCGGGCCAAGCTCGCGGCGCGGCGCGGGCCGCGGAATCCGGCTTGCTGGCGTGCGATCGCATCGGCGATGCGCC
>JAIEQQ010000300.1 GCA_019747615.1 Phycisphaerales bacterium | reverse complement strand
GCCCTCGCGGATATCCACAGCGATGATGCCGCTCTTGTTGACGTTCATGTACGCCTTGAGCGCGGTGCGTTTGATCAAGCCTTGGCGCGATGCGAACGTGAGGTAGTTTGACCCCTCCTCGAAGTTCTTGACGTTGAGGAACGCCACGGCCTTCTCATTGGCCTTGAAGTCGATCATCTGCACCAGCGGGCGGCCCTTGGCGGTGCGGTCCATCTCCGGCAGCTCGTAGACCTTGATCTTGAAGACGCGCCCGGAATCGGTGAAGACGAGCAGGTGATCGTGCGTGCTGGCGACGAACATGTGCTCGATGAAGTCTGACTCGCGCGTTTTGCCGGCGATGATGCCCTTGCCGCCCCGGCGCTGAGCCTGATACGTGTCCATCGCGACGCGCTTGGCGTAGCCGGCGTGGCTGATCGTCACGGCCATGTCCTGCACGGGGATGAGCGCCTCGATGTTGAGATCGTCATCGGCCAAGTCGGAGATCTCGGTCTTGCGCGGGCTGGCGTGGCGGAGCTTCATGGCCTCGCAATCGGCCTTGATGAGGTCGCGGACCTTCTGCTCGCTGTTGAGGATCGCCTCGAAGTCTTCGATCTGAGCGATGATCTGGCGGTAATCGGCCGCGAGCTTCTCGATCTCCAGGCCGGTGAGCTGGATGAGGCGCATGTTGCCGATGGTCTCGGCCTGCACGCGAGAGAGGGCGACGCCACCGAGGGAATCGAACTTGCGAACGTGCATGAGCAGGCGATTGGGCACCTGAGCCGCCAGCGGGTGGCTCTCGGTGATACGGAAGCGGCGCGACATGAGCTTGTCGATGGCTTCCTGGCGCGTGCGGCTGGAGCGGATGAGCTTGATGACTTCGTCAATATCGCAGACCGCGTAGATCATGCCTTCCAAGACGTGGGCCTTCTTGCGGGCCTCGCTGAGCAGGTACGCGGTGCGCCGACGGATGACCTCGGTGCGATGATCGATGTAGCACTTGATCATCTCGCGCAGGCTCAGCGTGCGCGGCTGGCGATTCACCAGCGCGATGTTGTTGATGCTGAAGGTCTGCTGCAAGGGCGTCTGCGCGTAGATCTGCTTCTCGACGATCGCGGGGTCGGCACCCTTCTTCAGTTCGACCACGACGCGCACCATGGCCTCGCGACCGGACTCGTTGCGGACGTCGGAGATCTCGGTGATCGTCTCTTCCTTCACCGATTCGACGATGCGCTCGGTCAGCGTCTTGAGGCCGAGGTTGTAGGGGATGGCGTCGATGACCAGTTGCTGGCGGTCTTTGGAGCCGGGGACGTCTTCAACGCGGACGGTGCCGCGGAGCGTGACTTTGCTGCGACCGGTTTCGTAGCCCTCGATGATGCCGCGACGCCCGAGGATGATGCCGCCGGTGGGGAAGTCCGGGCCCTTGATGCCGCGGCGGACGATGATCTGCTTGCCATCGGGGCCGTCGGCGTAGACATCGGTCATCAGCTCGATGAGCGTGATGTCGGGGTTGTCAACGGTGCGGATGATGGAGTCGAGGACTTCGACGGGGTTGTTCGGGGCCATGCTGGTGGCCATGCCCACCGCGATGCCGACGCCGCCGTTGATCAGCAGGTTGGGCAGGCGACCCGGGAGGATCGTCGGCTCCATGAGGCGGTCGTCGTAGTTCGGCTGCATGTCCACGGTGTCCAGCGCGATGTCGTCGAGCATGTCCACCGCGGCCCCGGTGAGGCGGGCTTCGGTGTATCGCATGGCCGCGGGCGGGTCGGGCTCGATGGAGCCGAAGTTTCCTTGCGGGTCGATGAGTGTGGCTCGCGTGCGCCAGTGCTGGGCGAGGCCGACGAGCGTGGGGTAGATGACGGCTTCGCCGTGCGGGTGGTAGTTACCGCTGGTATCGCCGGCGATCTTGGCGCACTTCATGTGCTTGCGGCCTGGGTACAGGCGCAGGTCGTTCATCGCGACGAGGATTCGCCGCTGGCTCGGCTTCAGCCCATCGCGCACGTCTGGCAGCGCGCGGTCCATGATCGTGGACATCGCGTAGGTGAGGTAGGAGTCCTGCAGCTCGCGCTCGATCATCAGGTCGACGATCTTGCCGTGGTTGTGCGCGGGCGAGGCGGGGGCGGGGGGGACAGGCGGGAGTGCGTCGTCGGGCATGGAGTTGGCCTGGTACGGGTGTGTCGCGCAGTAGCGCGGCGTGGTGATCTCTCTGTGCGTGCGAACGCAGAAAACGGGGCCCTTCAGCGGCCTGATAGATGATAGCGGGCCGGGCGTAATTTTGCCGGTTTCGTACTTGGAATCTTCGGGATTTACAGGGCCAGAATCACGCCAGTTTCGGGGCGTTTGGGCTCAGCGATCCTGGGGCTGGCTGCGGCGGTCGGCCGGGGTGGTCGGTGCCG
>JAIEQQ010000516.1 GCA_019747615.1 Phycisphaerales bacterium | reverse complement strand
GCTGCTGCCGCACGTTGGCGTGGTGTTCACGTCGATCAGCGAGCCGGGGGCGTGGTACCGCTCGGTCTTCCCCACGGCGTTCACCGGCTCGCACTATCACGAGGCGCTGACGCATCCGGAGAGCTTCGGGGCGATCACCAACTCATTGAAGCTCGCGGCGGCGGCGGTCATCATCGATCTGTTCGTCGGCGTGCTGGTGGGCTATCTCATCGTGCGGACGAACATCAAGGGGCGTGGGATTCTCGATGCCCTGTGCATGTTGCCGCTGGCGGTGCCGGGGCTGGTGCTGGCGTTCGGCTACATCGCGATGAGCCTGGGCTGGCCCTTGGGCAAGGGCGATCCGCTGGACGGGCTGGTGAGCATCGTCGGGAGCGATCCGAACCCGATCCCGCTGTTGATCATCGCGTATGCGGTGAGGCGATTGCCGTACATCGTGCGCGCGACGGTGGCGGGGCTGGAGCAGACCAGCGGCCAGATGGAAGAGGCGGCGATGAACCTGGGCGCTTCGCGCTTCACCGCGGTGCGCCGCATCATCATCCCGCTCATCGCGGCGAATCTGATCGCCGGCGCCCTGCTGGCCTTCAGCTTCTGCATGCTCGAAGTCAGCGACAGCCTGATGCTGGCTCAGCAGCCGCAGCACTACCCGATCACCAAGGCGATCTTCGCGTTCACGAACCGACTCGCCGACGGCATCTACATCGCCAGCGCCATGGGCGTCTGGGGCATGGCACTCTTGACGGTGACGCTGGTGGGCGCGAGCGTGTTGATGGGCAAGCGGTTGGGGGCGATTTTCAAGGTGTAAGTACGTCGGAGCCGCGGGCGCAAGCACGCGGAGCCGAGGGTCAAGATGCCGACACCCAGACGCCAAACTCGTCGCGGCCGAACATTCCTCGTGCTCGCGACGCTCGGACTCGGAGCGATTACGGCCTACATGCTCTTGCCTGGATCGGCCAGAGCGTCGATGAACCAGCCCGCGTTTCTTCGAGCGCGACAGCAATGGATGGCCACATACGCACCGGGCGGCAAGTCGCCGGCTCAACAGTCTGGCGCCAATGTCGCTCCGCCTCTTCTCCCTCCAGGTCACAAACTCGTCGTTGCGTTTGATGAGTCAAGAGACTTGATCGAAGGGCGATGCGCAGTGCTCCGCGACGGAAAGTGGGGCTTTGCCGACAAGAACGGGGACGTGGTCGTGCCGTTGACGTATGACCGGGTTTGTGACTTCAGCGAGGGACTGGCGGTCGTCTGGATCAACGATCGATGTGGGTACATCGACTATGAGAACAACATCGTTGTTTCCCTGGATTTTGTATTTGCAACAGACTTCAAGTCTGGACGCGCGACGGTCGGTACGCCGTCGCTTTACGATCGCTTTCTGGGACATTACGTCGATGACGGTCTGCGTCCCCATGATTTCGCGATCGACCACACCGGTAGCATCACAAAGAGCAAGTGAACGCGTGATCGAGTTCACAGCTCGAGCGGAAAATACTGTTCGCGTTCAAGCAGGTCGCAAGATCGCTCGGGTTGCATCGTTCATCACAGGCCCGCGTGCTCGCGCCCGCGGCTCTGACGATCACGGCTGTAATCGCGTCACGCTCCACGCCCCGCCGGTGTAACCCGGTGCACCGTCGATGGGCGTCGGCGTCAGGTCGCGGGTCCACAGTGCGCGATCGTGCAGGCGGGCGCTGTGGCCAAGCCAGAGTTCCATGCGGCT
Source organism: Phycisphaerales bacterium (assembly GCA_019747615.1). The sequence continues at coordinate 651 of JAIEQQ010000516.1, read as the reverse complement.
GACCCAGAAGCGGAAGCCGCCCCAGTTGGGCGGGCGGGGCACCGTGATCGCGCTCACCTGCTCGGGGGTCATGGATTTGACGCGTTCGTCGCCGCCGGTGACACCGAAGCGGGCCTCGGCCTGGGCGTTGGCGTCGAGCAGTTGCTGGCGGCTGGCCAGGGGTTGGCTTTGCGAGCTGGCCCAGGCCGCGACGCGGGACATGACGGGGCGGCGGGTGAAGTAGTTGTTGCTCTCTTGCGCCGGCGAGACGGTGGCGACGCCTTCGACGCGGACTTGGCGATCGAGGTGGTCCCAGTGGAAGCACGCCGCGATTCGGTGTGAGGCGCTGATGGCGGCGCCTTTGCGGGAGTCGTAGTTGGTGAAGAAGACGATGCAGCCGAGGTCGGCGTAAACGCGGCGTGCCAGCACGATGCGGACGCTGGGCTGGCCGTCGGCGTCGACGGTGGCCAGCGACATGGCGTTGGGGTTGGGCTGAGATTTGACGTCCGCGCTCATCTGGAGCCAGGATTGGAAGAGCGGGAAGGGGTCGGCGGGGAGTGGATCCGGGAGCGTCTGGCCCGCGAACGTACACATGCCGGCCAGCGGGTCGATCTGGACCGACGGCGAATCCCACGGATGGCGAGGGTCAACGGACATGGGCAATCGTAGCGG
>JAIEQQ010000319.1 GCA_019747615.1 Phycisphaerales bacterium | reverse complement strand
CGTGCCAGAACACGCCGGAGGTCAGTACGATGCACCGACTCTCATAGCGACTGGTACAGAAAATGGGGGCAGGTCAACGGGACGCCCCCGGCGCGGACGGCGGGTTGGAAGACGAGCGGCGAGAGGAACTGTCCGGCGAAGATGGCGGCGGTGAGTGCGCCCGTTGCTCGGCCGCGGGCGGACTCGCTCGCGAGGCGCATGAGCCAGGACATCAAGTTGGGCATGATGAAACCGGCGCCGACGCCGAAGATGGCGAGTCCGAGGACCACCATGCCGAAGGACGAGGCATTCGCGATGATGAAGCAGCCGACACTCATGCCGATCGAGGTGACGGTGGCGATCAGCCACGGCGAACGGCCACGCGTGATCCGCGCGAAGTTGAGAGACACAATCGCGGCGGTGAGAGTCATGACGGCCACCGCGATGCCGGAGGCGAGGCCGCTGCCCTGGAACTTGTCCTTGATGAGGAATGCGGCCTGCACGGGGCCGAGGTAGAACGCGACCTGGAGGAGGATCGCGAGGGTGAGGATGGCGATGAGGATTGCCAGCGAGAGGCGAGCGGCAGTTGCGGCGGGTCTGGGTGCTTGCTCGCTCTTTGGCCGGCGCGTCTCTGCGAGCGTGGCCGCAGCGAGCGGGATCACGAGCAGCGACGCTGCATACACGGCAAAGGGCGCGTGGTACGAGAACTGCGTGAGCACTCCGCCCAAGGGGATGAAGAGAACGCCGCCGGCGGACATGCAGGCGGCCTGAAGCCCGAGGAAGCGCTGTCGCGACTCGCCCTGGAGCAAGTCGCCGATCATCGTGCTGGCGGCCGTCATGATGCCAGCCACCGCGAGCCCGAGCAGAAATCGGCCCGCGAGGATGGCATAGAGGTTGTCGAGGTAGAGCCCCGAGGTGCCCGCGATCGCGTAGAGCACCAGCGCGCTGAGCAGCAGCGGGCGCCGGCCCCAGCGATCGGCGAGCGTGCCGGCGAACATGCCGGTGAGCGCGATGGCGAGGGCGGGCATGGTGATAACCAGGCGGCTGAGGAGGTCGGCATGGGGCACCGCCTTGAAGTTCTCGGCGATGAGCGGCAGGGCCGGAGCCACAATGGCGCCGGACATGACTGTCAGGCTGCTCGCCAGGAGAAGTGCCCATGCGGCAGCGGTACGAAGCGGCGGTTGCGCGACAGGCATCGGCGAGTTTAGTCGATCGCACGGGACGCCGTGCATTGAACCGGGGTCAAACACCCACGCACCGAGTCTTCAGATCAAGGCCGGGGTGCCAGTGACGGCCGCTAGCGCGGCCATGCAGATGAACGCTTAGGTGGTGTCGAACGTCCGAGTCGGCGTCCCTCAGGTCGTCAGCGTCGCGACCTCTCCCGTTCATGACCGTCGAGTGCAACTCTGCTCGCGCTGAACTGGGATGACCCACTACAAGCCTGCGAGCCCGTTCGAGGGCGTGAGAGAAGACACATCAGCCCGGCATCAGCCGCACGCTCGTGCGAGGGCCTGTTCCAAGTCCCGCCAGAGATCCTCGACATCCTCACAGCCGACGCTCATTCGCAGCAGGCCGGGCGGGAGATGTTCCTGGCCCGGCACCGCAGCCCGCCGCTCGATCGTGGACTCCACGGCCCCGAGGCTCGTGGCGTGACGGATGATCTTGACGAATCGGCACACCGCATCCGCGGCCGCCGCGCTGTCGCCGACCTCGAACGTGACCACCGGGCCGAAGCCGCGCATGAAGGTCGATGCCAACGCGTGGCCTGGGTGCGAGGGCAGTCCGGGATAGCGCACCGAATGGGCTCGCGAGCACGCGGCGAGGCGCGTGGCGATCGTCAGCGCGTTGTCTTGGCACGCCGCGACGCGGAGCGCCATCGTCCGCAGCCCTCGGAGCGCGAGGAAGACTTCCAGCGTCCCGGGGGTCGCGCCGGAAAGCTCGCGGGCCTTCCGCAGCTCGTGCGCGAGTGCCGGGTCGCGCGCGACCGCGACACCCGCGAGAAGGTCCGAGTGCCCGCCCATCGACTTGGTGGCTGAGTGCATGACCGCGTCGGCCCCAAGCATAAGTGGTTGCTGGTTTAGCGCCGTGGCGATCGTGTTGTCCACCGCGAGCAGCGCGCCCGGTTTGCGCGGGGCTGCGCACAGGCGGGGCAGGTCCGCGATGTCGAGCAGCGGGTTGGTCGGCGACTCCAGCCAGATCATGTCCGCGACCCGCGCGTGCTCGATCCACGCCCGCGTATCGACGACCGGGAGGCGGGTGCAGCGCCAGCCTCGTCTGGCCATGCCCTCCTTCACGAGACCCACGACCCCGGCATAGCAGTCGGTCGGGAGCACGATCGACGCCCCGACGCCGAGCGTGCCGAAGAGCGCAGCCGCCGCCGCCAT
>JAIEQQ010000378.1 GCA_019747615.1 Phycisphaerales bacterium | reverse complement strand
TCCTTCACGCCCGGCTCGTACACGCCCGCGACCCCACGCACCAAGCACAAGAGCGGCACGCGCGCGCCGATCAACGCCGAGATCGGCCAGGGCATGGCCTTGGGCGAGTTCAACAACGCCATGACCAACGTCCAGGGCCTCTACGCCTTCGGCGAGGTCAGCTTTGCGTACCACGGCGCCAACCGCCTGGGGGCAAACGCCCTGCTCAGTTGCATCTTTGACGGCGTCTTCTGCGGCGTTAGCGTCGCCAACTACGTCCGCAGCGGCCCGTCCAGCAGCAAGCCCACCAAGGACATCAGCCAGACGCTCTACGACGGCGTGGTGGCGCAGGAATCCGCGAAGGCCAAGAAGCTCGTGGACGCCGTGGATGCCACCGGCGCTGATGACCCGGCGACGAACCCGTACATCATCGGCCGCGAGCTTGGCGTGGAGATGACCGAGGCGTGTACGGTCGTCCGCACCGGCCCGCGATTGGAGAAGTGCCTGTCAAAGCTCGGCGAGCTGAAGGCTCGGTACTCGAAGCTCAAGCTCGCGGACGCGGGCGGCTGGACGAATCAGTCAATGGCGTACGCTCGCTCGGTCGGCGACATGCTGATCCTCGCCGAGGCTCTGGCGCTAGGTGCGTTCCGTCGTCAAGAGAGCCGCGGGGCGCATTACCGCCCGGACTTCCCGGATCGCAACGATCAGGACTTCATGAAGTCCACCGTCGCGCGTTGCTCGCCCAGCGGCGAGGTGAGCGTCGAGTTCGTTCCGATCGACGCCACGCTCATCCAGCCCACCGCCCGCACCTACGGCAAGAAAGACGACAAGCCCGCGAGCCCGACTCCCACCCGTCCGTCAGATTCCTCCGGCGCAAATGTGCCGACGGGCGCGCTCGCGGGCGCAGGAGTGTGAACGGTGATCGTGTCATCGCGTGACGACGCGAGTTCGGCTTGGAGTGACCACGATTGGCGAAACTCATCCGACATCCTGATGCTCCTCACACCCCTTCGTCCGGCATGCCGCCCGGCATGGAGGAGATGCTCCGTCGCGCGAAGGCGGTGACCGACGCCACAGGGTGTCCGGTCGTCGGCGGCATCGCCGTGGTGCTTCATGGTGGCGGTCGCACGACCCGCGATATCGATATCTACAGCGAAGACTTCTGGGCCACGCACACGCTGCTTGAGAGCGCCGGCTACCAGTGGGTTCCGTCCCGGCGCGAGCATCTGGTGGACGGCGTTCCCGTCCACATGGTCAAGGAAGACTCTCTCGGTGGCCCGCCGAAGCGCATCAGCACGATCCGCGGGATCAAAGTGATCGGCCTCGCCGACTTGGTTCGCGGCAAACTGACCGTCGGCCTTTCGACCGTCAGTCGGAGCAAGGACATCGCCGATGTGCTGGAACTGATCCGCATCGTGCCGCTCAAGAAAGACTTCGCCGCGAAGCTGCCCACGAAACTTCGAAGTGCGTTCAAACGCCTCGTGAACGAGATCCACGAGCCACGCCGAACGACGCTGCGGACGCTCAGACTCTGGGACGACGCCCCGCGAACTGCCCGGCGTGCTTCGAGCACTCTCCGCTCAGCAAGTTCTAGCACGAGCCCGCGACGATCGCAATCCACCCGGCGTGCCGTGACGAACGATTGATGAAATGACCGAACGAACGACGACACGATCGAGCGATCGTCCGCGTCAAGAATAAGCCTTTGAGCCACGTATCCCCGCCGAGAACTCCCCATGCACACACCCTCGACCGCCAAGCCCGGCACCCGCACCATCACGATGAAAATCAAGCGCTGCGACGGGCCGGGCAAGCCCGAGCGATGGGAGACCTTCTCCCTGCCCGTAACGACCGGGCAGGGCATGAACATCATCGCGGCCCTGCAGGTGATCGCCGCGAAGCCGGTGACGGTCGAGGGCGCGCGCACGACGCCGGTCGTGTGGGACTCCGGCTGCCTCGAAGAGGTCTGCGGCGCTTGCACAATGGTCGTCAACGGCAAGGTCCGGCAGACCTGCTCGGCGCTGATGGACCAGATCGCGCCGAACGATGGCGACGTCGTGACGCTCGAACCGATGAGCAAGTTCCCGGTCGTTCGCGATCTCAGCGTCAACCGACAGCGCGTCTTCCATAACCTCAAGCGTGTCAGCGCCTGGGTCCCGATCGACGGCACCTACGCCCTCGGCCCCGGCCCGCGCGAGACCCCGGCGGAACAAGAGGTGCGCTACACGCTCTCGACTTGCATGAGCTGCGGCTGCTGCCTCGAGGCCTGCCCGCAGTTCAACCAGGAGCCAGACTCCAAGAACTGGGACACCGCCTTCCTCGGCGCTCACGCCATCAGCCAGGCGCGCCTGTTCAACATGCACGCGACGGGTAAGGAACT
>JAIEQQ010000290.1 GCA_019747615.1 Phycisphaerales bacterium | reverse complement strand
GGCAGAGGTTGCACTTGCCCTGATTCTGATAGAGCGTGAGGCCGTTCTGCTGGTTGGGCGTGAGCGCGTTGGACTGGCCGGCGACGAAGCGAGCCCAGGGTGATTGATCGCTGATGAGCGTGCGCTGATAGGTCGCGATCGCGAAGGCGACGCGCCGTGCGCTGATCTCTGACGTGCCGAACGCGCGACGGAAGAGCTCGGGGTACGACGGCTTGCTGCCCAGGACGGTGGCGACGTCGGCGGGGATGTTGGTGGCCAGGTCCAGCGGGCGGAGGTTTACCATCCGCGCGTTGAGCGTCGCCCAATCAAAGCCGGCGTGGGCCATTTCGACGTTGTTCAGTAATGGCGCGACGGCCTGGCTCTCCAGTGCGCCGCCGGCGTTGATGGCGACGACGCCGGTCTGCGGGTCGATGAACTGGCCGCTGGCGCGCCCGTCCCAGAAGAGCTGCGGCGCGTAGCCGGCGTTGATCGGCGAGATGCTGGAGCGATCGGTGATTTGCGGGGCAATGCCGAAGACCGGGTCGCGCTGGAAGTCGTTCTGCGCGTCGGAGAGGATGATGCCCGGGGAGGCGAGGATGTCATCGCCGTTGTTGAGGATGTTGTCATTGCCGGGGTTGCGGGCAACGCGCGGATCGCTGCCGGCGCGGTTGAACGAGTGGCACGTGCCGCAGGAGACGGCCATCGATGTCGAGAGCTGCTCATCCCAGAAGAGGATCTTGCCCAGCACGCGCTTCTCCTCGCTGAAGGGATTTGCGGGTGGAAAAGGCATCGCGGGCAGCGCGGCCATGGCGTAGTACGTGAAGCCCGAGCCCGCGGCGATGATGAGCGAAAGCGAGGCGAGCACACCGGCACGCCGCGAGCGAGTGCGAGCGTTGCGCGGCGCGGGGCTGGGTGAAGCGTTCGTCATGATCATGTCTCCTGAGCGTTGACCCAATGAAACCCCCGAGCCGCGTTGATGAACGCCCGCCGGAAACAGTTATTTCGCCAGACGATTGCAATCTCGCGAAGTTTGCCGTCAATCTGTGCGGGTGATGCTGATTGTGCCGGCGCTGCGCACCCAGAACTGGGGGGCGAAGGGCTTGCAGGGTTGGGGCATCTTGCTGGGCGTCGCGCTCTAGCGAGTTCCAGAGGCGAAGCCGTACCTCACGATGCACCAGAGAGCCGCGAGGCCGTCGCGGGGTTTGATCTTCTTGCCCTCGGCGTAGGTTCGGCCCGCGTAGCTCACGGCGACTTCGAAAACGCGCGCGGGGCGGAGCGTTGACGGTGTTCCGCTGGAGTGCGCGAGAGAAGCGGCGTGGCCGGGGGAGCGGACGCGGGCCCGCGCGAGCTTGGCGACCAGTTCGGGCTCGATGCCGAAGCGGTTCTCCCGCAGGTTGAGCTGCGAGGCGACCTCGGCGCTGAAGGCCTTGAGGCAGCACTCCACATCGGAGAGGTTGAGGTTGGTGAAGACGTTCGAGCAGAGCGTGATGAAGCGGTTGGCCAAGTAGTGCCAGAAGTACAGCACGCGATGGGCCTCGCCGCCGAAGCGTGTGCCCACGACGGCGTCGGCGCGACCGTCGAGCATCGGTTCCAAGACACGCGCGTGGTCGCGGGGGTCATATTCGAGATCGGCGTCTTGAATGAGGATGAGGTCGGCGTTGTTGCGCATCGCGGCTTCGAGGCCGGTGCGGACCGCGGCGCCCTTGCCCTGGTTCTGGGTATGGCGGAGGAGGGTGATTGAGCCGTGGGCTTCGGCGCTGGTGGCGATGCGGGCCAGGGCCTCGGCGGTGGCATCGGTGGAGCCGTCGTCGATCACATAGATGCGTCGGGTGAGGCGGACGCGGGCGTGCGAGGCCTCGGGCTCGTCGGTATCGATCGGCAGGCCAGGCGGCGGTGTGCGGAGCAGGCGTTCGAGCAACAGCGGGGCGAGCTTGGCCTCGTTGTAGACCGGGATGATGATGGCGAGCTGCACGGGGGCTTGAGTGTAACGGCCCGCTGGCGGTGCGCCGAGGGCTGGCGCGGAGGAGGTGTGGGGTGGGGCGTGGGGGTCAGGTCAGTGACTTGGACATGATCAGGCTGGTGTAGTTGGTCACGCCCCAGTCGAAGGTCTCGATATCGCGATACCCACGTCGGCGGTAGAAGTTGACCAGATCGGTGTCCCGCTCGGCGGTGGAGAGCGCGATCTCGCGAAGGTTCAGCTCGCGGGCGCGGCGTTCGACGACATCCAGCAGGAGCACGCCCAGGCCCTTGCCCTGGAGCGTCGGCTCGACGGCGAACTGCGAGAAGTTGCAGACATCCGGGCGATGGAACCAGCGCGGGCCGCTGGTGGGCGCGCCGCCCCAACTTGGCTCCTGGAACATGATGGTCCCGACGATGCAA
>JAIEQQ010000482.1 GCA_019747615.1 Phycisphaerales bacterium | reverse complement strand
TTCTCGATCTTGGCCGCCATCGACTCGTTCTTGACGAGCGTCGAGTCCGCCGGTGAGTTCATCCGCTCGAGCCGGAGCTTGGCCTGATTCAGATCAGCCGACGCCCAGAATCCCGCCACGATGACAAACGCGAAGGCCACAGCGACGCCGGCCCACGCCGCGACGCCGAATCGAGCCGCATCGCGACGGCGGGCCTCCTGCCAGGGAATCAGCGCAACGCCGCAGGACTCAATGCGATGCCACGAGGAGCGGACGCTCAGTCCTGGCTGGGTTGAGACATTCAGCCCACTGGAAGCGACCGCGTTCGCCTTCACGCCGGCTTGTCTGGCCACAATCTCGGCCAGTCGTGCGACGCCCACGCCGGGACCATCAACGCTGATCGTCAGGCCCGCTCGCTGCTCCTCGGTCAGGCCGAATCGCAACGACTGCTTGATCTCGACGGCCAGACGCTGGATCATCGGCTGGAGCGCCGGCAGGACGCTGGTGCCCTCGATTCCGCGCGCGGGGCAGAAGATGGACTCGGGCGTAGGGATGCCAACGGTGAGCAGCAGTTCGCGGGCCTGGCGCTCGGTCAGCGTGGCCTCGCGCGTCTCGCCCGGATCGCTCGTGAGCCGGAGCGGGCGGCACAGCGACATCGAGATCTGATCAAGCCCGACGCTCAGCGCTCGCACGAACTTCACAGCGCCGCCGACGCGACACGTCAGCACGCTGGATCGCCGCCCGATCCAGAGGCTCGTACTCACCGTCGCATCGGCCGGCACGGGGATCTGCACACCGGCGCTGATCTCCAGCGCATCGGCCGGAATGACGCCCAGCACCCGCACGCCCGCGCTGCCGCCAAGCGACATGAGGGCCTGGACGTTGGCGTCTTGATCGCACGAGGCGATCATGTGGCGGTGGCGCGTCGCCGCAGTGGTCGGGTCGAGGCTCAGCGTGCCGCACGCGAATGGGTGCTCGTCCAGCGAGTAGTGAGCAAGCTCAAAGAGCGCGAGCTTTGCCGCCGGCTCTCCGGCCGCGGCCCCGGCGGCTGCGGGAACATCAACGACCGCGACACTCGAGCCCGGGAGAGATGAGATCACATACCCGCTGAGCCCGCGCGCGCCGAGATCCGCAACGCAATCGGCGACGGCTTGCCGGACAGACTCGACGCACGCCGCGGCGGGCGCGTCGACGGTCGTGACTCCACGCTCGGTGTGCGCGACGCAGACGCCACCGGCGAGGACTGCAACCTCAACGCTGGTGGGCGAGACCTGGATGACAACGCTCTTCTTGGGCACGGTCGGCTCACTCCACGGTCGGGTATGACCATTTCGACGATGGCCCCTGAGATCACCGGGGCCGATCGTGGATATCGGCTGGATCAGCCTCCGCCTTCTCGCGCCGGGCGGGACGGGCGCGACCTCTCGCAGCGGCGGAGATGTTGAAGGTGCGATAACCAAGGCCGCGATGCCCGGCGCTACTGCTCGTCGGTCCAGCTCAGGATCGATCGCGTGACCCCGCCGGGTGAGCCGCCGCCGCCGATGTCCAGGTGGAGTCCGGCCTTGCCGGACATATCGAGCTGGTTCACGCGGACCGTGCCCATGAAGTTGCTGCCCGCCCCCGAGCCGGTGAGATTGGCGCGCCCGGTCCACGAACGCAGATGGCCCGTCGCACTGGACTGGTCCTGCAGCGTGAACACCGAGGAGTTCCCGGTTTGGAAGATGTAACACTGCGATGGCGACCCGCCGGCGTTGATCGAGGACGTGCCGGTGAGCGTGCAGTTGGTGCCGATGTAGAGGAACAATCGCGAGCCGGGCGTGATGATGATCCGAGCGTTGTCAGCCAGCGAAAACGCGTTATCGACAACCATCGTGACGGTGCCATCGACGGTGAATGTCGAGTTGACACCCGAGAGGCTGAAGCTGGTGTAACGACGGCTGGAGTTTGCGGTGAACGTGCCCGAACTGCTGAACGCGCCGAGACTCGTGAGCGCGGGTGTTGTCACCTGCGTCAGACCGGACGATGAGGCTTGGGCGGTGCTGGTGCCGGTGATCGACGCGCCGGTGGTGAGATTGATCACACTGGACGGGTTCGCGCCGACGCCGACGCGGGCGCTGCCGCGCACCTGCGCTTGGGCCGAGAGGCGCCAGGAGTTGGGCGTCGTCGCGTTCGTCACCATCACGCCGCCGGAGGTCAGCACGTTCGACCCGCCGTAGACACCGCTCGACGAGTCGTACGCGTCGACGATCACGGGCGTGGCGCTCGAATCACCGACCAGATCACTCGACGCGTGCGCCACGGCGTGGGCCAGCGGCGTCGCGTCAAACGTGAACGCGCTGGGGGGGATCTGCACGCTGGTGCCGGAGCCGGGCACTGTC
>JAIEQQ010000025.1 GCA_019747615.1 Phycisphaerales bacterium | reverse complement strand
CGCTGGGCGGCGCGACGGTCGTGCTCTCCAATTCCTTGCTGATCGCCGCGACGTGGGCCTCGGTGGCGTCGAGCCGGGCCTCAAGCTCGGCCACCTGCCCCTTGAGCGCGCCGTTCTGCTTCACCATCTCGGCCAGCTCCGCGCGGGCGGCGCTAAGCGCCTTGCCGGCGACCTCCAGGCTGCCCTGGATCTCCGCCTTCTCCTTCTCGGTGGTCGCCTTCTGCGTGCTCAGGTCGGAGACGCTCTTCTCCAGCTCGCCGACGCGCGCGCGCACCTCCGTCAGCCGCGTGCTCTGGTCGCTCACGGTTGCCGCCAGCTGGGTGCTCTTCTCCGTCTCGGCCTTCACCGCCGTCTCGAGCTTCGCCCTCGTCTCGCTGAGGTCCTTCACCTGCGTGTCCAGGTGCGCGATCTGCTCTACCTTCTGCGTGTGCTCGGGCTTCCAGAACCCGAAGTAGGCGATGCCCACCGCCGCCACGGCCCCGCCGGCTGCGGCGAGAAGAACTTTGATCAAAGATGATGTACCCATCGGTGTTCCTTTTCAGAGAGGAGCGGTCCATCGCTAACAACTGCTAACTTGTCTTCGGAAAACCGCTTCACGCGGATGCACAGAAGGGTACGCCGAGAATGGCCGCGCACCCCCTGCGCTACGCGCCAAACCCTCAGGATCGTCCGAAGCAGCCGTTAGATGGGGTTTCGCCGGGTTGTCGAAGGTTTAGGGTTTTGTGCGGTCTCTTTGGCGGTTCGCTTTCGCGGCATTGCCGCCGGGCCCGCGGTGGCAGGAGCAGGAACAATGGTCATTCGTGCCCCTAGCGAGCGGAGCTGATCCAACTGACGGCGGCCGATACGGACGCGGAGGGTGACGGCGTCGTCGGTGTAGGTGCGTGCGGCGACCTCGCCTCGGTTCTCGATGGTGCTGATGGTGCGGGCGTCGCTCAGGGGCACGCTGACAAGCAGGTCCTGCACGCCCCCTTGAGCGAGATCGAGGATGATGCGGTTGAGCTCACGGTGGCCGGGGTGGTTTGCGTCCCTGGCCACGATGGGGATGGCCGCTTTGACGCGCTGCTGCCAGACGAGCACCCGGCTGTTGTCGCGGAGACGGTCCACCTTGTTCAGCAGCAGGATGCGGGGGGGCTCCGTGGGTGCGGCCTCGCCGTCCTTCTCGCGGACGTGCTCGAACAGCTCGTCGAGGGTCTTGTTGACGGTGTCGTAGTGGAGCTCGGCGGCGGGGTCGCTCACGTCGAGCACGATGAGCAGCGCGTTGGCGTGGGTCGCCTCCTCGAGCGTGGCGCGGAAGGAGGCGACGAGGTTGTGCGGCAGGTCGCGCACGAAGCCGACGGTGTCGGAGAGCATGACGCGCAGGCCGCCCGTCAGGTCCCACTCACGGGTGCGGGTCGTCAGCGTGGCGAAGACGCGGTCGTCGGCGTACGCGCCGCCGGCGGTGAGGGTGTTGAAGAGGGTGCTCTTGCCCGCGTTGGTGTAGCCCACGATTCCGACGGTGAAGTGGTCGAGGTTACGGGCGGCCACCTCGCGCGTGCGCCGGTGCTGGATCTCCTCCAGGCGCTTCTGGAGCGCGAGTTTCTTGGTCTGGGCCAGCCGGCGGTCGATCTCCAGCTGCATCTCGCCCGGCCCGCGCGTGCCGACGCCCCCCGCGCCGCCACCGGTGATGCGCTCCAGGTGGCTCCACATGGCACGGAGGCGCGGAAGGGTGTACTCCAGCTGGGCCATCTCGACTTGCAGCTTCGCCTCAACCGTCGTTGCGCGGCCGGCGAAGATGTCCAGGATCAGCTCCGAGCGGTCGATGATCTTGCGCCCGACGACCTTCTCGATCGCGCCGATTTGCCTGGGGGAGAGCTCGTGATCGAAGATGACCATCGTGGCGTCCAGCTCGTCGCACAGCGCGGCGAGCTCCTTGATCTTTCCCGTGCCCATGTACGTGCCGGCAACGGGCTTGTCCGCCCGCTGCTCCATCGTCCCCACCACGGTCGCCCCGGCCTGCTCCGCCAGCGCCGCCAGCTCGCCGAACGGATCGCGCGGGTCGTAGTTGCTGCCGGGCAGCCGCAGCGCGGCCAGAACGGTCCGCTCACTCTGCGCTCGGATCGTCGTGCGTTCTTTGGGGGCGGGCATCGGGCCGGATGGTACGGAGCAATCCGTGCCGACACCTTCGCGCCCAGACTTCTTGACCGGCGCGTGCACCGACGTGAGGCAGGCCTTCGAGTCAGCAGCCCCAGGCGGAGCGCGCCACGACAGGGCAAGCAGCACCGAGGCGCGCAGCGGAGGTCGTCGTCGAGCATGTCGCTGTCGTACGCCTTGTCGCCGATGATCCGTTGGGGGCATCGAGCGTGAGCATGAAG
>JAIEQQ010000241.1 GCA_019747615.1 Phycisphaerales bacterium | reverse complement strand
CGGACACAGAATGCGAACAGTCTCACTCGACATAGGCATCCCTGCGTGAATCGAAACCAAGACTCAGAGCGATCGCACCCACGAGATATCGCCACCCCAAGCCCGCGGCTTGATCCGAAGCCCAGTCCCCTTTCCTCTGGCGCGCCCGCCCGAGCGGCACAGTCCAACACCAGACCGGCCCCGGCGCGTTAGCGGACGCGCGCCATCCGACTATGCTTGGCCTGCGCCCTGATTGCCCACAACCGCACCGGTCGCTCTCACCCACTCTCACTCGCCACCCGCCTCGGAGTTGAAATGACCCAGCCAGCCACCGACCGCGGCACCGTTGTTGTCGGCCTCCAATGGGGCGACGAGGGCAAGGGCAAGATCGTCAACTACCTCGCGCCCCTCCACGACGCCGTCGCCCGCTACAACGGCGGCGCCAACGCCGGCCACTCCGTCGTCGTCAAGGGCGAGCGCTTCGCCCTCCACCTCATCCCCTCAGGCATCCTTCACGCCGGCAAGCCCGCCATCATCGGCAACGGCGTCGTCGTTGATCCGCAGTGGCTCCTGGAAGAGATCGCCAAGCTCTCCGCCCGAAACGTCAGCACGGCCTCGCTTGTGCTCTCCGAACGCGCACACGTCGTCATGCCCTGGCATAAGGACGAAGACGACCTCCGCGAACGCTGGCTCCGCGCCGCCGCCGAGACCTCCAGCGGCGAGCCCATCGGCACCACCAAGCGCGGCATCGGCCCCTGCTACGCCGACAAGCACCAGCGCTCCACCGCCATCCGCGTCATTGACCTCCTCCGCCCCGATGAACTCCGCGCCAAACTCGCCACCACCGTCCCCATCAAGAACGCCACCCTCGGCGCGCTCGCCAGCGCCCTGCCCGAAGCCCATCGCCCGGCAACGATCCCGGGTTACTCCATCGACGACGTCGCCCGCCAGTGCGAGGCCTGGGGCAACCAGCTCCGCCCCATGATCGCCGACGCCTCCGCTCGCCTCATGGACATCCTCGACGCCGGCGGCAAGATCCTCTTCGAGGGTGCCAACGCAACGCTCTTGGACGTCGACCACGGCACCTATCCCTTCGTCACATCCTCGTCCACGATCGCTCTGGGCGCGCCGGCCGGCACGGGCGTGCCCATGCACGCCATCGGCAAAGTCCTGGGCATCATGAAGGCCTACTCCACACGCGTCGGCGCCGGCCCCATGCCCACGGAGCTGCTCCGCACTGACGCCGATCGCGCACTGGCTCACCAGATCCGCGAGCGCGGACGCGAATACGGCACCACCACCGGCCGCCCACGCCGCGTCGGCTGGCTTGATCTCGAAGTCGTCCGCTACTCGGCGCGCCTGAACGGCGTGACCGAAGTCGCCGTCATGCTGCTCGACGTTCTGGAAGGCCTCGAAGAACTCCGCGTCTGCACCGGCTACACCATCGACTCAAAGCCCGCACGCTTCAACCCCGATGCGAGCTGGCTCGCCCGCGCCACGCCCGTCTACACCACACTCCGCGGCTTCACCGGCGACGTTTCAAACGCGCGCACTTTTGCCGAACTCCCCATCGAGGCTCGCACGTACATCGAACTCATCCAGCGTCATCTCTCGACGCCCGTTCGATACGTCTCGGTCGGTCCCGATAACGCCCAGACCATCCAGGTCGGTTGACGCGCGAGAGTTCGGCGCGCCGCGATCTTGCACCCTTGCTGAGCACACCCTCGTGAGCCTTCACCCACCCATCACGTCGCTCTCGCCCGCCGGCATCACGGCGCTCGAGGCCATCCGCATCCGCTCGCCCAAGGCCCGCCCGCACGAGGTCTTGCCGGACGTCTGCCCCTCGCGACTGCCCCGGCACGTCGCGGTCATCATGGACGGCAACGGCCGCTGGGCCAGCGACCGCTCGCAGCCCCGAATGCTCGGCCATCGCGCCGGTGCCAAGTCCGTCCGCTCGCTCATGGAAACCGTCGGCGATCTGGGCATCGAGTGCATCACGCTCTATTCATTCTCCATGGACAACTGGAAGCGCCCTCAGGCCGAGGTCGAGGCGCTGATGCACTTGTATCTGGAGTACATGGCCATCGAGCGCCCGGCGCTCATGGACAACAACATCCGCTTCCGCCAGATCGGTCGCAGCGCCGATCTGCCGCCGATCATCCAAGAGGGCGTCGCGGCCCTCGAAGCCGCGACCGCCCACCACACCTCCGCGACGCTCTGCCTCGCGGTCAACTACGCCAGCCGCGCCGAGATCACCGACGCGACACGCGCCATCGCCCGCAAAGTCGCCTCCGGCGAACTCAGCCCCGATGACATCACCGAGGACACGATCTCCGCATCGCTCTACGCGCCCGATGTCCCCGACCCGG
>JAIEQQ010000362.1 GCA_019747615.1 Phycisphaerales bacterium | reverse complement strand
TCACCATCGCGTGCGTCGGCGAGAAAACCGAGCTGATCTCCTTGCCCGCCTTCACTTCCACCTTTACCGACCAGGGCGTCTGCGTCGCCGCGAGCCCATCACTGCGCGGCAGCACGTAATCCACCCGCCCGTCGTTGGCCTTGAGCACCTGCTCATAGACAATCCGCACCTTCTGGCTCGCCCCCGCCGGCACCGGGAAGACGCTCGAACGAATCGCCGACAGCCCGACAAACTCAAGCAGGCCGGGATCGCGCGAGGCGTTGACGATCGACTCGTAGTAACGGCGCGCATCATCGCGTGCGATCAGCGTCGCCGTGGGCTCGGGGCCGGTGCCGTCGTATTGAAACGACCGCACACTTGCGCCCTCGGGCACGGGCAAGACGATCTGCGCCTCTTGGGCTCGACCGCTGCTGTTGGTCAGCGTGATCTCAAGGTTCGTCGTCGCCAGTTGCTCAACGATCGAGACAATCGCGTCCACGTTGCTCACGCGTACCGGCCGATCAGGCATGCTCGGGTGACGGCGCGACACGATCTGCGGCGTCAGAATGAACGGCCCATCGGCGACAAAGGTGATGGTCGTCGGCGGCGGAGAGACAGCGCTGCCCGGTGCGAACGGCTGCATCGCCAGCGCGACCGAGGCCACGCTCGCCGCCCCCGTCACGCCCGCCATCGCTGCGACAAGCCCCGCCGTGGCCCCGGTGTTCCGATTGATCGCACGCTTCATAGAGATGCTCCTTGCGCCAGGTCAATGACACCTATCAAGCGCCGCTGGTGGGTACTTCGTTCACGCAGAATCAGAGAATCTTCGGATATCGCAGCGCTCGACCAGTCCGAGAGGCCGTCCCCCGTCCCGCTCCCCCAGTGCCCGATGCCCAGTCCCCAGTGCCTATCCCTACTTCCTCACCGTCGCGATCATCACCACCCCCGCCAACACCAGTACAACGCCGATCACCTTGCGAACATCGACGGATTCTTTCATGACCAGCCACGACAGCACCACCGCAGCCGCAGGAGCAACCGTAAACGCAATCGGCTTCACCACGCTCAGATCCCCAACCTTCAGCGCGCCGTAAAACAACGCGAGCGCCAGCGCACCAGCAACCACGCCCGAGCCCAGAATCAGCTTCAGCAGCACGTCGCTCGGTGCCCCCATCCAATCCCGCGGCTCGGTCTTCATCACCGGCACCATCAGCCAATAGACCGCCAGCATGATCGGCAGCGCCACCGCACATCGCACCGTCACGCACGTGATCGGCCCGATGCGCCCGGTTGAGAGCACCATCTTGGTACACAGCTCGCCGACCGCCCAGCACAAGCCCGCCGCGATTGCAAGAAGGACTGCGTTCATACCACGGACTATCGACGGGCTGGCGGCTGCGGGGTCGGATTTTCTGCCGCCCGCGCGATGACGCGGGCAAGCCGCCAGCTTTCGCCCCCCGCCCGCCCCCTCCAAAATCACGCCCCGATCCTCGGTATGATCAACCATCTCTGTCCGCCCGCCCGTTGGAAACGGGCCGTCACCCGTGCGAGCCTGACCCGTTCGCGCAAGCCGCAAGGAACGCTGGTGTATGCCTGATCAGATTGCCACCGCCGCCGACTCTGCCGCGATCGCCGAATTGCCCGCCCCGCCCGCACCCGCTTCGACCGACGGCGGCGGTTCGGACTCGCCGCTCGTCACGCCGCCCGCAGCCGCGCCCGCGCCCCGCATCTCACCCGAGCGCATCGCCGAGCTCGCCCCGATCATCGAGGCCCTGCTCATCACCAGCAGTCGCCCCGTCAGCCCGCAGCGTTTGAGCGTCGCGCTCGGCCTCGCGCCGCCAGAATCTGACGACTCACTGCCCCCGCCGCCTGTGGCGACTCCAACCTCATCCCCCGACTCGCCCGACCAAGTCGTCGAAATCGCCCCGCCCCGCAAACGCACGCGCAAGCCGAAGCCCACCGACGTCTCGCCGGCTGAGCTCATCGCCTCGTCGATCGCGCTCTTGAACACCCAGTACGAGCAGACCGGCCGCACCTTCCGCATCGAGGCCCTCAGCGGCGGCTACCGCCTCATGACCCTGTCGCAGTTCCGCGCCCCGATCGCCACGCTTCAGGGCCTCGCCCTCAGCAACAAACTCAGCAGGCCCGCGATCGAAACCCTCGCCATCATCGCTTATCGCCAGCCCGTCACCCGCGCGCAACTCGAAGCCATCCGCGGCGTCGCGTGCGGCGAAGTTCTCCGCTCCCTCCTGGACCGCCGCCTCGTCACCATGGCCGGGCGCGCCGAAGAGCTCGGCCGCCCCATCCTCTACGCCACCACACGGGCCTTCCTCGAGTCTTTCGGCCTCGCAAGCCTCAAAGACCTCCC
>JAIEQQ010000081.1 GCA_019747615.1 Phycisphaerales bacterium | reverse complement strand
AGTTCCCCAAAAAGGACATCGACAAGCACCTGCTGGCGCTCAGCGAGGCCCTCCGCCAGCCGCTCAGCGTCGTCGGCCCGCGCATCCTCAACGCGATCGCTGAAAACGAGCGACGCGAGAACGCCTTCCACCGAAAGTTCGAATACCGGCCGGAGTTGACCGCCGAGGAGATCGAAGAAGACGCCGCGACGGAGGCGGCTCGTGCCGAAGCGGCGTTGGCCGCACCGGCCGCTGAGGCCGGCGATGGTGCCGCGACCGATGAACGCGAGTTTTCGCCCAAGCCTCCCAGCAAGCCGCGGCTGATCAAATACCTGGTGATGTCCGACGTGCTCGATGACAACACGCTCTCGAGCGTTCGCAAGTTGAAGCTGCCGGGATTCCATCTTGAGAGCCGCGCCGTCCGAGAGATGGCCAGCCCCGAGATCGCAGCGGTCATGGTCGGCAAAGTCGACTACGGCGATCGCGGCGTGCTCGCCGCCGAAAAGCTCCTCGACGAGCGACTGCAACCCAAGGACGGCTCGTTCAGCTTCGTTCGCGACGCACGCGGACGGCCGCTGTGGATGGAGCCCGGCGCATACACCCCATCGCAGCGAGGCGAGGACGTGCGCCTCTCATTCGATCTGGGCCTCCAGCGTCTGCTGACCAAAGAACTCGAGCGCGGCGTGCTCGACGCCGACGCGCAAGGCGGGCGAGCAGTGCTGCTGGACTCGCACACCGGCGAGATCCTGGCGATGGCCGACATGATCCGGCGCCCGAGCGACGTGGTGGATTACGACTGGATGACGCTGATCCCCAAGGACAAGCGACTGGACGGGCCGCGCTATGTGACCGTGCGCGATGACCCGGCGCGACGGACGCACCCGGCGATGGCACGCAACCGCGTGGTGGAAGAGATCTACGAGCCGGGCTCGACATTCAAGTCGTTTGTGTGGGCGGCGGTCGTTGAGAAGGGCAGGGCGACTCCCGACGAGGTGTTCAACACGCACTGGGGCGAGTGGACGACGCCGTACGGCCGGTCGATCCGCGACGTGGTGAAGCGCGCGACGATGACGTGGCGCGAGGTGCTGGTGAACTCGTCGAACGTCGGCATGGTCCAGGGCGGCGCGCGATTGACCTTTGAAGAACTTCGCAGCACGCTGATCGCGTTCGGCTTCGGGCGGCGCGTGAACATCGGCGTGGCCGGTGAGTCCGTGGGCATGGTGACGCCGATGAGGCGCTGGACCAAGATCACGCAGACATCCGTGAGCTTCGGGCACGAAGTCGCAGTCACGCCACTGCAGATGGCCCGCGCGTTCTGCGCCTTCGCTCGCGATGGTGAACTGGCCGGCTCGATCCCCGAACTCTCGCTCACCGCACGCATCGGCCCCGACGGCATGCCGATCACCGATCCCGGACAACGAGCAGTCTCAGCAAAGACCGCCCTGGCAGCCCGCGAAACCATGCGCGGCGTGACCGCAAACCTCGACAAGAAGCTCGCCCTCCGCGAAGTCCCTGAATCCGGCTGGCGCTACGAGCTCTTCGGAAAGTCCGGCACCGCCGACGTACCTATGACCACGCCGCCCCCCGGCAAACGCCGCCCCAAGGGCTCCGAGGGCTACTTCCGCGGGCAGTACAACGCAACCTTCGTCGCCGGCGGCCCGGCCATCCACCCGCGATTGGTCTGCGTCGTCGTAATCGACGATCCCGGGCGCGAGCTGATCGCCAAAAAGATGCACTACGGCACCTACGTCGCAGGCCCGATCGTGCGGCGCGTCATGGACCAGGCGCTTGCATACCTCGGCGAGCCGGCATCAGAAATGCCGACAAACTTGCCTGCGCACGCGGATTGACGTCCGAAGGGCTGAGGGCTCAGTGCCGAGGGATCAGCGAAGACAAGTACTGAGTGCTGAGTGCTGAGTGCTGAGTGCAGAGTGCAGAGTGCAGAGTGCAGTTTGCAGATTGCTTACTGCTTACTGCAGATTGCAGATTGCTGACTGCTGACTGCTGACTGCTGATCAAGATCCGTTGAATCGATGCGTTTCGGCCCGGAGGGCCGCCGGAATGTAGCCACGGGTGGAGCGAGTCTTCGAGCGAAACCCGTGGAGAGTGCACGTGTGAATGTTGCACCCCGGAGGGGTGCAGGAGTTCCGCGAGTCATAACCGAGGCGGTTTCAACTCAGCAGGCCGAGCGCCGAGGGCTCACGGGCGAGTGATCAGCGAACCTCAAGAGCTGACCCAAGGGCGCTGAGTGTTCATCTTGACTCTTGCCCCCCAGCCCGAAGGGCTGCACGCCAGTAGCCGGGGCGTGGAGCGAGTCTTCGAGCGACACCCCCGGTAAGCGCGACCCCGC
>JAIEQQ010000184.1 GCA_019747615.1 Phycisphaerales bacterium | reverse complement strand
GATCGCCGAGACCGACGATGCCGATATCGCCGGCAAGCTCTCCGGTGCCAACGACGATGACGACGCCGACGAGAACGGGCTCGACACCCCGCCGCGGATCGGCATGGCCATCGGCGACTCCGTGCTCGACTTGGACATGCTCATGCACGCCGGCGCGTTCGACGACGCGATGCTCGACGGCGAGCCCGTTGACGACGACTTCCTCCACGACCTGCACGAGTGCCTCCACCACGGCGGCATTCAAGAGCTCGTCGCGCTCGAGATCGAGTTCCCACGCTTCCTGCGCGAGCAGGCCCAGGCCTTCCTCCGCGATGGCCCCGTCGGCGGTCAACAGGCCCGCCGCCTGCGCCAGCGGGCGCTGACCAAGCTCACCGATGTCCGCCTCACGCTGCCGCACACGCCCCTGAACTACACAGACTTCTACGCCAGTATCCACCACGCCACCAACGTCGGCTCGATGTTCCGCCCCGACAACCCGCTGCTGCCCAACTACAAGCACGTGCCCATCGGCTATCACGGGCGTGCCTCCAGCATCGTTCCCAGCGGCGCCGACATCCGCCGCCCGCGAGGACAATCCAACATCGAGAACGCCCCCGCCCCGACCTTCGGCCCCTGCAAGCGTCTGGACTACGAGCTCGAACTCGGCGTCATCGTCGGCGGCGGCAACCCCCTGGGCGAGCCGATCCCGATGGACAAGATCGGTGACTACATCTTCGGCCTTGTGCTCGTCAACGACTGGTCGGCGCGCGATCTGCAAGCCTGGGAATATCAGCCGCTCGGCCCGTTCCTGGCCAAGAACTTCGCCACCAGCATCTCGCCGTTCATCGTCACGCGCGACGCCTTGGAGCCATTCCGCATCGCCGGCCCCGAGCGCGGCCCGTCGGATCCTCAGCCGCTGGATTACCTCCAAACGACCGACCCGTGGGGCTTTGACATCCAGCTCGAAGTTCTGCTGCAATCATCCAAAATGCGAGAGGCCAAGATCGCGCCAGCACGCCTCAGCAAGTGCAACTTCAAGCACATGTACTGGACGCTTGCGCAGATGATGGTCCATCACACCAGCAACGGCTGCAACCTCATCCCCGGCGACCTGCTGGCCAGCGGCACCATCAGCGGCCCCGAGCCCGAAAGCCGCGGCTGCCTTCTCGAGCTCTCCTGGCAAGGCAACGGCCCCGACAGCAAGCCGCTGCCGCGCAAGCCCATCGAGTTGCCCACCGGCGAGAAGCGCACGTTCCTGGAAGACGGCGACGAGGTCATGATGCGCGCCTGGTGCGAGCGCCCGGGCTTCCGTCGCATCGGCTTCGGCGAGTGCCGCGGGCTCGTGCTGCCAGCGTCGATCTGAGCATCGCGATGAATCACGCCGACGCACACAAGACCGCTCTTGATCGCGTGCGATTGCGTCCGGTCGTTGAGCCGGACTTTCCCGCGCTGTACGAGTTTCAGGCCGACCCGGAGTCCGCTCGCATGGCGGTGGTGAATCCGCGCAGCCGCGCAGAGTTCGACACGCACTGGCGAGGAGTTCTGCAAAACCCAAGCATCATCGCTCGCGCGATCACGCTCGACGACGCCCTCGTCGGCAGCATCTCTCGCTTCCCACGCGACGGGCTGGACTATGTGGGATACTGGATTGCCCGCTCACACTGGGGCCAAGGCATCGCGTCCCGGGCGCTCAAGCTGCTGCTTCGCGAAGTGACCACCAGACCGCTCCACGCCCGCGCCGCCAGCAGCAACCTCGCCTCAATCCGCGTGCTGCAGCGCTGCGGCTTCGTGATCACCGGCCGCCAGTTCGCACCAGCCACCGATCGCTTCCCGGCGTGCGAAGAGACCGTGTTCGTGCTGGACTGATGCGTCAATAACGAAAAAGGGCACGCCCGCGGCGTGCCCTTCGTTCATCTCAACCTGAATACGTCTCGGCCTCGACACGCCAGCGCGGCGTGCCGATGCAAACTCACGACTTCTTCTTCGACTTGCTCTTGGCCGCCGGCGCATCATCGCCCGCGTCCGCATCAGCCTTCGGCGCGGCCTTCTTCGCGGGCTTTGCCGCCGCAGAGTCCTTCTCCTTGGACGCCTTCTCGGCCTCCTTCTTGAACTCCTCGGCATCAACCTCCGTCACCGCCGCCTTCGCAAGGATCGCATCGAGCGTCTTGTGCTCGCGGATCTGCTGGAAGACGCCGTTGATCTGGTTGCTGTTGATCAGCGACTGGCGGAGCTTGTCGGGGCGCTCGCCGCGATCGTTGGCCATCTGGTTGATGCGGGCGTTCACATCGCCCTCGGTCACGCGGACCTGCAGCTCCTCAGCGGCTCGCTCAAGCACGAAGATCAGCTTC
>JAIEQQ010000094.1 GCA_019747615.1 Phycisphaerales bacterium | reverse complement strand
CCGATGCCCGATGCCCGATGCCCGATGCCCGATGCCCGATGCCCGATGCCCGATGCCCGATGCCCAGTGCCTCATCTCGCCTCGCGCCGCCTCGTGGTGTCCTGCTCAAGGAACTTCTTCTCCGAGCGTGTCAGCGCCGCCATGCCCTCGCGGCTGATCTTCGCGAGGATTCGGTCCAGCTCGTCCTGATGCTTCGCGGCCTCTTCGCGCTGACGAGCGAGCTCGCGCTTGCGGCGCTCGCGCCCGGACTCTTCTTCGCGATCGGCGCGTTGCTGCTCGGCGAGAGCCGCGGCGTAGGCGGGGTCTTGCGCGAAGCCGCCGCCGCTTCGCGAGTCTTCGAGAGCCGCGGCGTCTTGGAAGCGGAGGCGCTGGAGCTCGCTCCAGCACGTGAAGCCGGCGAAGAGGGCCAGGCCGAAGAGTGCTGAGCGGTTGCCGACGAGGCCGTAGAGGCCCACGCAGATCGCGACGCCGAGGCCGACGCTCGCGGCGATCTTCATCGAGCGACGAAAGCCAAGGCGCGACCAGAGCACTTCCTGCAGCACGCGCCCGGCGTCCATCGGGAACATCGGCAGGAGCATGTTGAAGCACAGCAGCACGAGGTTCGTGTAGTAGAACCACCACACGCTGGTCTTGAGCAGCGCGACGAAGTCGGAAGTGCCCTGGACGAACGTCTCTTTCTGAAACGTGATGAACGCGGCGTTGATGTCAAAGGGGTTGAACAGCAGCGACGCGCCGCTCCCGCCCATCGCCAGGATCCCGAAGGCGGCTGGGATCATCAGAAGCGGATGCACGAGCGGCCCGCCCAGTGTGGTCGCGAGGCTGGCCTTCCACTTGTGCGGCGGGCGGCACGATGCGAGGCCACCCAGCGGCCAGAGGAGGACATCATCCGCCTGCCCGCCGACAGCGCGGCAGGCAAAGACGTGCCCGAACTCGTGGATCAGCACCGACGCGAACAGACAGATCAGGCCCATCGCGACAAACTGAACCCCCATGCCGCCGGAGCTGAAGCCTGCGACGGCCAACTGAAAGACGATGAAGAACAGGAACAGCAGGTGCAGCCGGACGGTGACGCCGAAGACTCGCGCCACAGGCAGGGCCCAGTCAAGGATGTTGCCGGCGCGCGGAATGAGATTTCGCCACGCGCCGGGGCGCTGAGAGCTGCTGCGGGAGTAGTCGCGATCTTCGTACATCTGAGAAATGGCAAATGGGCAAATGGCAAATGAGCAAATGGGCACGTTCGGGGGGCCGCCCGCGGGCGGGTGGCCGTGGCTCTTTCTCTTTCGTTTATTCGGGCCCTCCGGTTGAGTTGTACGCACCGGGGCGGTGAGAGATTGCGATTTTCTTTGTGCTTGGGGTGAAGATCGGCGATGGCGGGGCCGGGCGGGGTGAGGGCGGGGTCACGCCGAGCGGATCAGGCCTTGACGCGCGGCCAGAAGCAGCGCCGTCAGGGTCTTGGCGTCGGCGATCTGGCCGGACTGGACCATCTCCCAGACTTGAGTAGGGTGCAGCAGCTGGACTTGGATGTACTCGTCCTCCTCGAGTTTCTGGCCCACGAACGACAGATCGCTGGCGAAGAAGGCGTGCATGCGTTCGTCGGTCAGGCCCGGCGTGGTGTAGAACGTGGCGATCGGCGTGATCGCGCCGGGCTTGTAGCCGGTTTCTTCGATCAGTTCGCGCGAGGCACAGAGGGCCGGGTCTTCACCTTGGCCGAAGGACTCGTCGGGCAGGCGGGGGCGCTCGATCGTGCCGGCGCAGCACTCCCAGACCCAGTCGTTCACTGCGACGCGGAAGATCTTCATCATCACGATGCGGCCATCGGGCAGCGCCGGGACGACGACGACCGCGCCGGGATGGCGGACCATCTCGCGCGTGGCGTGCTTGCCGCTGGGATGCTCGAAGTGGAGCCGGACGCAGTCGTACTTCTTGCCCACGGCGATGGTCTCGCGCCGGGTGATGCGGGGGTGATCGCCGAGGGTACGAGCCTGCGGCGCGAGCGTGCGCGGTGGTCCGCGGAGATCAGCGCGTGGACGAAAGAAAACTGAGATTTGCGTCGCGAACGGCCATCGAGATCAGCGTGCCGAGCGATAGGCAGGTATGGGATCGGTGATTCAAGTGGTGCTGATGCCGGTGAGGGCACTCGTTGGGATCGCGCGGCGGATCGCCGGGCGGGTGTGGAGCCGCGACCGTGAGATCCAGCGGTATGACGTACCGACGCTGGACAGTGGGCTGTCGTGGCTGGCCGAGTGAAGGTGACTCAGAAACCGTGTGGGGGGAGGGGGGAGGGGCGTGGGGGGTGGGGTGAGAACGCCCCAGCGCCGCTTC
>JAIEQQ010000246.1 GCA_019747615.1 Phycisphaerales bacterium | reverse complement strand
GATCGCGGCCAGCGCAGTCATCCGTTTCCGAACGACCTCCGCTGCGCCGAGCATCGCAAACCCGACGAGCGCGCCCATGCCGCACTTCACGCCCGGCGGCACGGATTGGAACCAGCCGTTGCGCCACGCGACAAGCAACAGCAGCCCCATGCCGATGACAAACACCAGCGCACCGACGATCGACGTCCAGCGCTGCCCGACGATCTGCTCAAAGCTCACCCAGTCAGTCTTCACCGGCGCAGCGACGGCACGCTGCCCCTCAAGCCACCGCCTCGCGGCCTCGCGCCGATCGGGCGCCATGCCCGCGACGACGCCTTGGCCCTGCCCCGTAGCGTCAGCATCCGCGCCCGCATTGCCACCGGCGCGCGGCGCGACCGAGGCACCCGCCGCACCGCCCACGACGCCCGCTCGCGCCACATCCCACGCCGGACCACTATCAGCCAACCCCCCCACCCGCGGCGGAATCGCCGGCGACCGCTGCGCCGGCGGCGCGGCCGAGAGACTCGCCAGCGCGGGGGTCGCAAACCCGGGCGGCGTCGGCGTTGGAGTCGGAGCGACTGCCAGTGCCGTCACGCCCTGCGCTGGCGTCGATGCTGGAGACTCAGGGCTCGATGGACTCACCACCTTCCCCAGCCGCTCCTCGATCCGACGAAGGCGCGCTTCGATGGCGCTGAGTCGGTCGTCGTGTGGGGATGGGGGTTGCGGGTTGGTCATGCGATGCTGTCACAGCGAGGCGCGTGATTGCGAACCGAGCATATCCGAAGCCGCAGCGGGTGATGAGATTGGCAGCCGACTTGGCGTGACTCGTTAGGGGCTCCCGCGTGGCGAGCCCGTCGACGATCTCCGAACCGGCAGTCGCATAAGGTCGTTCGGGAATCAGATACTCTCGCACATCGCGGCGGTCATCATTAGATACTCGCGAAACACGTCACGGCTGCAGTGCGCCGCGAGCAGACGTTGCCGGACACCGCCAAGGAAGACTCCATGAACCACCCACTCGTGAACAAGGCCCGCGAAGTGGCCATCGCCTCGCACGATGCGTGCGGGCACACCCGCTCTGACGGCGCTCGATACTGGACGCACCCTGAGCGCGTCGTCAAGACGCTCGCGGGTCACGGGCTCCCGCCGGAGGTGCTCGCCGCGGCGTGGTTGCACGATGTTGCTGAGGACTGCCCCACTGATGAGGCCGGCAGCCGCGAGCTGCTCGCACGCTTTGCCGTCGACTTCGGACCTGAGGTCGCGGCACTGGTGACCGAAGTGACCAACTACTTCGGCTCCGAAGCGACAATGGAGGAAAAGCAGGCCCGCCTGCGTGAGCACGCCCACACGATGAGCAACGGAGCGAAGTGGATCAAGCTCGCCGACCGTTTGGACAACATCACCGGCATGGTCGGATGGACAACTGAGAAGAAGCATCGGTACGCGACCTCGACGCTGCTCTTGCTCGACGCGCTGAAGCCCTGACCGGCAGGTGCAGATTCACTTGCTGGCCAGATCGCCGCCGCGGCGGCTCGGCACAGATGACGGACCGTCCATATTCAACGACCGAACGGAACGACCGTGAACGAACGACCCTTCAGCTCAGGCTCTCAGATCGACCGGTTCACCGAGCGGTATCGCTTCCTGTCGAACTTCTATTTGAGTCCGGTGAGTGATGAACTTGGCGTCGTGTTTCCGAGCGTCGAGCACGCATTCCAAGCCGCGAAGGCGACGAGGGAGAAGGACCGCACCGCGATCCGCCTCGCCGCCACTCCGATGAAGGCGAAGGAGCGAGGCGCGAAGGTGCTGCTGCCGCGTGATTGGAAGAATCGCAAGTTGCTCGTGATGCGATCCCTGTTGCGCCGCAAGTTCTCACCTGGAACCGAACTCGCGGTCATGCTGCTCGCCACCGGTGACGCCGTGCTCATCGAAGGCAATGACTGGGGCGACGACTTCTGGGGTCAATGCAACGGATCGGGGAAAAATCACCTCGGCCGAATGCTGATGGAGATGCGCGACGAGCTACGCGGCAGCTCAGCGATCTCGAGTGAGTCGCCCGATTGAAAGGCCTTGAGGGACTGCAAGTCACCTCAAAGGGATTGCCGCCGCACCCGCGAGACTCAGAAAATGCCCCCCGAAGGACTCGAACCTTCGACCCGCTGATTAAGAGTCAGCTGCTCTACCAACTGAGCTAGGGAGGCGTCGCCGCGTCGGCGCGGCTTGGTCGTGTAGGTTATCCGCCTGCGCGGGCGAGTCCACTGTGCGGGGGTGGCAAAGTGGCGAAGTGGCAAAGTGGCAGAGTGGAAAGGCAGAGCCCCCACCCTCCCGACCCTCCCGCCCG
>JAIEQQ010000635.1 GCA_019747615.1 Phycisphaerales bacterium | reverse complement strand
TACGGCAACTCCTCGCTCGACGACATCCCCGTTCCCGGGTACGTCGGCGGGCCCACCATCCGTCCCACCGACTTCGTCAACGTGACCACGGTTGCGCCCGTGCCCAACGCCGCGAACCGCGGCGTCACCTTCACCGTCGTCTCCAGCAACCCCAACATCGTCGCTGCGAGCATCGTGAACGACGCCCTCCGCCTCACGTATGCCCCCGGTGTCTTCGGCTCCGCGTTCATCACCGTCACTGCCACCAGCGCCGACACGACCACAACAACCGACACGCTCACTGCCACCATCCGCTGCTCGGTGGTGGACATCGCTGATGATCAGGGCACGCCCCTGCCCTCAGCAAGCGTGAACAACGGCATCACCGAGGGCGACTACAACGCTTTCTTCGGCGGCTTCTTTGACGCGCTGCCCTACTGCGACATCGCCGACGATGCCGGCAACCCCACGCCCCCCGGCGCGCCCAACGTGCCCAACAACGGCGTCACCGAGGGTGATTACAACTGCTTCTTCTCGCGGTTCTTCGAAGGGTGCGTGTAAGGCGGGACGGGAATCGGCGGAGGAACATCGGCAATCGGGATTCGGCAATCGGCAATCGTGAAGATGCCCTGAGAACCACAACGGCCCGCCGGAAGAGTCCCGGCGGGCCGCTTTGCTTGTATCAGTAATGCAGCGTCGAAAGACCTGTGCTGCGGCACGCCCTGCATCGGAGCTCGCCCGATTGCCCAGTGCCCAGGCCTCTTGCCGTTACTCCTGCTTGATCAGCACCCGCTGATTGTCCAGCGTTACATAGATATCGCCCTGAAGGCTCAGCGCACCGGCGAGGTTGTTCGCACGCAACTGCTCGACGACCTTGAGATACTCCGGCGTGCCGACGACCACGGTCACCTGCGGCTCCAGCGACTCGGCATCGAGCATCCGCATGTCGATCCAGCGGTTGTGCCGCTGAACGAACGCGCGATCGTTGACCGACTGGACGTTGGCGATCTCCTGGCGACGCATGTCCGAGTCGTAGTAGCCCTGCGTCTTCGCGTCGACGCTCGAGTTCGCCGCGCTGTAGTTTGTGACTTCCTGACTGACCCCGGCCCAGCCCGATCGCTTGGACATCTGCACGTTGAGCCGATCGACCGCGTACTTGCCGGCGCTGTCGGCCACATTCCCCGCAAACTTCGCCCCCGGCTCCGTCGCCAGGAACGCGGTGTACTCGGTCAGAATCCCGAACTTCGTGCTCAGCCGCACGATCTCGTCCACCAGTTCCTTCGTCGCCGGATCACTCTTCGGATCGATGGTCGGCTTCTCCGCTGTCGCCTGGCGAACCGAATCGATCAGTGTTGCGATCTTGCGCTGTGCCCAGAGCCGCCCGACGTACCCGTTGCGGGCCGAGGTGTCCACCGTCGAGAGGTTGAACGCGAACGACCGATCACCGCCCGCTCCGCGACCGGCGAGCGTGACGTTCATGGGCCCCGCCTCAAGGTACTGACCGACGATGATCACCTGCTCACCCTCGAACACATCGTTGAGCGTCGAAGGCACCATCTCGCGGAACGGCCCGGTGATCACCGGACTCGCCAGCGTCGGCCCGTTCAATCGCGCGAACGTCTGCGACACCTTGCTCTCGACATCTTCACCCGGCAGCACAAACGTCGGCGACCCGCGCGTGGTCGTCGCCAGCCCGCTCAGCAGCGGGCTGTTCACGTCGTAGCCCACACCAAACG
This sequence comes from Phycisphaerales bacterium, assembly GCA_019747615.1. The sequence continues at coordinate 603 of JAIEQQ010000635.1, read as the reverse complement.
TGAACACGCGACGCCCGTGCGAGTTGGCCGCCTTGGCGTTCTCGCGGATCTTCACCTCAGACTTCTCGCCAACCGTCGCCAGCCCGTCGGTCATGAACAACACCAGCGGCAGAGTTCCCTGTGCCGGCTTGGCCCGCAGCGCTTCCATCAGCGCATCGTTCAGATTCGTGCCACCGTTCGACGCGATCGCCATGATGTACTGGCGCGCTCGCTCGGCGCTGGCCTTGTCCTTCACCACCGGCGCAGGCTCGAAGCTCGCGATCGAATCGCTGTATTCGATGATGTTGAACATCTCGCCGGGGTTCAGCCCGTCGATAATCTGCAGCGCCGACTTGCGGGCCTGCTCGATCTTCTCGCCCCGCATCGAGCCGGATCGATCGATCACCAGCGTCACCTCGCGCTTCATCGCCTCAACCGCCACATCCGCCCGCGGCAGCCCGATCACCATCATGAAGTACCCGCCCTTGCCGCCGTTCACCCCCGCATCCGGATACGCCACGATGCTCGATACGGCCTCGCCGGGCTTGCGAGGAGTAATAAACGACAGCGTCACCGCGCCCGGCTGGCTCAGTGAGCCGCTATCGATCACGCTCGTCCATCGCT
>JAIEQQ010000169.1 GCA_019747615.1 Phycisphaerales bacterium | reverse complement strand
GGTTTGGTCGCCATCGCTGATATGTTCTTGCACAGGTCCGCGTGCTTGCGCACGCGGCTCCGACTTCGGGCTCATTGCATTTCGCGAACGTATCGGATCGCTCCCTCGACGGCGTTGTCTGTCCACAAGTAACGCGTGCTGCCGTGGCGGGTCCAGAGTGCGTGGTCTGTGCGATGGCCGCGCTCGCGCAGGCGGCGCGTGGACCAAGATTTGAACAGCTGCATGGCTCGCTCGGGGGCATAATCGGCCACTACGACGACATGAACGTGGTTCGTGCGCACATTCACCGCCAGGAGACCCCAGCCAGCGTGCGTGCACTGATCTCGAATTGCGCCTTCGATGACGAGTCTCTCGTCCTCGGTCAGCAGCTCGGTTGGTCGGGATGCGCGGTCTGCGACCGCGAGCTCGCGCTGCGCGTCAGGTGGCAGGATTGGGGTGCCATAGACGTTGTGAGCTCGATCGACACTGCCGCGTTCGTCGAAGTGAAGCCATGTGCCGCGGACGGTCCAGGTGATGAAGTATGCAAGGGGGTGGTCGGGCATGGGGGTGTCCCCGATTCGATTGCCAAAGCGAGATCGGGCGTCTGGGTTGTCATGCTCTTGCACAGGTCCGCGTGCTTGCGCACGCGGCTCCGACAAGGCGTCACTGCCCGAACAAGTTCTTCGGCGTGAACATGCCCTTGTCCTCGAAGTACTTCAGGGCCTCATCGACGGACTTGAAGACCTTCGTCGCTGTTTCGGTGATGAACGGGCTGGGGTGCTTTTTGGGCTTCCAGACGACGTAGACCTCTTTGGTGTGTTCCCAGGCGTGCTGGAGTTCGCGTTCGACGCCGCTGGAGAGGCCGGGGACGCCGCCGGGGAGTTCGGGCACCAGGCTCACGATCATGTCGGATTGATCGATGAGCTTGAAGTCGCGCATGTAGATCTGGCCGTCGATATCGCCGGCGATGTCGAGAATCTCGCGGACGGTGACGCGGATGTTGTCGGCACCCGCGGCTTTGCTGCCGCCGAAGCTGTGGGGCGCGACGTCGATGAACTCCTTGCCGTCACGCGCGGCGGCGATGCCGCGCTCGAGCAGGAGCTTCTCATCAACATCGCCGGGGTCGAAGCAGATGAAGTGCTTGGCCAACTCGGCGCGGAAGTGGTCGATCTCTGCCAGCACGTCGGGCATGTCCACGACGTGGCTCATCGGGAAGCTGGGGTAGACCTTGCGCATGTCGTGGCGGCAGATGAGGCGGAAGAGTGTGCTGGTGGTGTCGATGTGGCGGCCGCGCGAGAGGATGTAGAAGCGGCTGCCGGGGATGGACTGCGTGAGCAGCTCGCTGGCGAGGATCTCCTCCTCGCGCCAGACCATGCAGTCCTTGAGCGTCGCGTCGATCTCGTGGTCGCGATGGAGGCGGTTGTGCACGACCTCGATGTTGTCCACGAGGCAGATGAACAGATCGGGCTGGAGCTTGGTGATCTGGTCGTAATCGAACGCGGCGAACAGGCCGTGCCGCCAGCGGAAGGTCGCGTGGGTGTTGACGATGAGGTTCTTGCTGTCCTTGGCCTCAACGATGACATCCTTGAACGCGGCGCGGCGCAGCGAGTTCAGGCGGCTGAGCGGGAGATCGAGGATTTTGCCCGGGCGGACATCGGGGCCTTCCTTGTACATCAGATCGCCGACGTGATAGACGTCGATCTGCTCACCCTGCCGGCCGGCCAAAGCCGCGGCGGAGTTGATGTATTGCTTCTTGTCCAGGCCGATCTGTCCGGTGACGATTGCGCGCATGGGCCAAGCGTAGTGAGGCAGGGAGCTGGGCGGAGCGCGTCGCAAGCCGCTTTCGCGACCCGCCTCACTTTGCCTTTGATGCGGGTGGCTGTCGCAAGTCGTTCAGAAACACCGTCTGGCGCGTCAGGATCTGCGACTGGTCGCCCAACGCGGTGAGCTCGATCAGGGTCTTGTCGGGCGTCGCGCCCCAGACGATCTGGATCGTTCCGAACGTTGACTCGCGCTTGACGGGGCCGACGCGGAACGTGTTCACGTCCTTTGCCGAGCCGGTGTCGAGGTTCATGCCGCTGGAGGTGAAATCCCAGATGGGATACGGCACGGGGCGATTGGGAGAGCCGCGATCGACGGAGATCTCGGTGAGATGGCGGTCACCGGAGATGACGACGACGCCGGAGGCGTTGGTCTTGGCGACCAGGTCATAGAAGCGCTGGCGCTCGTGGGGGATATTGCCCCAGGTTTCGTAGCCGTGCTCGTCGGCGACCATTTGGATGCTGCTTCCGATGATGCGGACGTCTGCGGGTTGGCGGAGCTGTTCTTCGAGCCAGGC
>JAIEQQ010000432.1 GCA_019747615.1 Phycisphaerales bacterium | reverse complement strand
GGCCTCGTACTCAAACGCCTCGTCGCGTTCGCTCGGGTTCGTCTTCAGCGGGAAACCGGGCTGCGCCCCCGCCGTACCGACCCCCACCCCCCCAACCCCCGCCACAACCGCCAGCATTGCCGCGATCGCGCACACCGATCCACCGCGCCATCGCCCCGCGCGCACGCCCGACCCGCGTCCCGCATGCGCTCCGGCAGCGCCCGGCCCCAACATGGAATGTGCCCTGAACACCGGTCGGTCCTTTCGTCTGCTCAGGCCCCGCGGTTCCGAGTCTCGATCAATGCCCGATCGTCGCGAGTTTCAAGATCCGCTCCTGCGTCATCTCCTCGCCCCTCAGCTCGCCGGTCAACCGTCCATCACACATGACCACCACGCGATCCGACAGCGCTAGCAACTCCGGCATCTCGCTGGAGACCAGCAGCACCGCAAGCCCCGCCTCGGCCGCCTCGCGCACCAGTCGATAGATCTCGGTCTTGGTGCCCACATCGATGCCGCGCGTCGGCTCGTCCAGCAGCAGCACGCTGGTGCCCTCATCCATCCATCGCGCGATCAGCAGCTTCTGCTGATTCCCACCCGAGAGCGCACCGGGCAGCGAGGCGTGCGACGCCGCCTTGATGCGGAACCGCCCGACCCGCGACGACACCATCTGGTGCTCGTTGACCCTTCGCCGGATCCCCAGCTTCGCCAGCAGCGGCATCGCCGGCTCCACGATGTTCTCATCGATCCCGAGCTGAAAGAACAGCCCCTGCAATCGCCGATCCTCCGGCACATACCCAACATTCATTGCGATCCGCTCGCGCACGCCGGCCATCGGCAGCGCTCGCTCATTCACCTCCACCTCGCCGCTGGCCCGCGGATCAAGCCCGAAGATCGCATCCAAGAGCTCCGACCGTCCCGACCCCACCAGCCCACCGATCCCCAGCACCTCGCGCGGGCGCACCTCCAGACTGATCGAGTGCAGCTTGCCCGGCGACGACACCCCGCGCACCCGCAGCGCCGGCGCCTTCGCGACACCACCCGCCGCATCCGTGCCCGCACCCTTCGACGCGCGATAGCTCGCCGACGAATCGATCGTCCGCCCGATCATCTGCGACACCAGCGTCTGCTCGTTGATCTCCTTGATCACACTCGTCGCCACAAACTTGCCATCGCGCAGCACCGTCACCCGGTCGCACACCTGAAAAATCTCACCCATCCGGTGCGACACATAAATCGCCAGAAGCCCCTGGCCCGCCAGCGTTCGGATGATCCGCATCAGCCGATCCGCCTCGCCCATCGACAGCGAACTCGTCGGCTCATCGAAGATAATCGCCCGCGGCTTATGCTCGCCCCGCTCCCCCTCATCCAAACTCGCCGCGATCTGCACAATCTGCCGCCGCCCCGGCGCCAGATCCCCCAGCGCCGCCCGCACATCAATCTCCGGCGCCAGATCCCTCAGCAATCGCGCCGCCCGCTGATTCATCGCATCTCGATCAATCCGCCCGCCCCGCGTCGGCATGTCGTGCAGACACAGGTTCTCCGCAACACTCAGATTCGGGCACTGAGCAAGCTCCTGATGCACGATGCGAATGCCCGCGTCAAACGCGTCGTCAATATCCCCGAGTTGAAGCTCGCGCCACGCCCCATCCCCCCCACCATCGATCACCGAGATCCGCCCAGAGTCCGGCCGGTGCAGCCCCGCGATCGCCTTGCCAAGCGTGCTCTTGCCCGCCCCGTTCTCGCCCATCAGCGCATGAACCTCGCCAGCGCGAAAAGTCACGCTCACATCACTCAGCGCCTGCGTCACCCCGAACCGCTTGCTCACACCCTCAATGCGCAAAAAGTCCGCGCCCGCAACGCCGGCGAGCCCACCCCGCCGCTCAACCTCAGCGACCCCGGCACTCGGCATGGATGACGCGTTTGACATGCAACAAACCACCCTCAATCACACACATCCCTCGCCCAAGACTCAACGCCGACCATCGTACCACACCCCGGCCCACCAACGTCGCGGACCCGCCCAGAACTCCAAACACGCCGCCAGTCGACCCGCGCCCGAGTCTCGGGCCAATCCCCCTCACCGCTCCTCAGGATCACGCACCGCCGGCACCGCCGCGCCCGGCGCCTCACCCGCCGTCGGCGCCTGGTTCTGCCCGCCATACGCCAGCGACGCATCCATCACCACCAGCCCCGGCCGCCCCAGCAAATCCCGCGACAACGCATCCATCAGCCCCCGCTGCTGCCGCCGAGCAATCTCAGCCCGGAGCCGCGGCCTCGCTTCCTCCATCGTCCCAATCTTCCTCTCCTCCCGCCCAAGCACCCCCACCATCGG
>JAIEQQ010000351.1 GCA_019747615.1 Phycisphaerales bacterium | reverse complement strand
GTCGAAGAAGTTGGCGAAGAAGAGGTTGTAATCGCCTTCGGTGACGCCGTTGTTGACGCCGCCGGGCACGCCGAGCGGCGGGAGCGGCGAGCCGTCGTCATAGGCGATGTCCGCGGGGTTGCAGCGGACGAGCGCAGAGCCCTCTTGGACGACAAGCTGATAGAACAGCACCTCGAACGGCTCGGTCGCCGCCGCGGGCGTGATGACAGAACCCTCGCTGTCTGTGATCCGGAACGAACGGTCGTTCGTCAGCTCGCTGCTGGCGACAAGCACGCCCGGAAAGTCCGTCAGCGTCTCGTTGGTGACGTTGTCGTCCGGGGGCGTGAGCTGGTTCAGCGACATCTGGAACGTGCCCACGGCCAGGTAATACGTTCCCGGCGCGAATGTCCGCGTGAAGCGCGAGCCCAAGGTCGTACCGACCCCCGGCTCGTCGTCGTTGCCGAAGTTGGCGATTGCGGCGAAGTTTGAGTCGTACACCCAAAGATCCGTGTCGGTCTGGGTCGGGCCGGTCTCGCCGACGGTGCTGATGGTGATGCTGCCGGGGCGGACCGTGCGCGAGATTGTCGCAGGCACGATCGGCGTGGAGCTCGTCATCGCGACGTTGTAGTTGCTGGCGCTCTGGCCGAATCCAGCGACGCGCGCGTAGATCGAACGCTCGTCGGGTGATGCGCCGCCGCCCAGCGTGTACCACTCGACAACGCGCGTGTTGCCCACCGCCCGCCCGAGTTGAATTGCGACAATGAGATCGCTTGGCGCACCGGGCGCGGGGTCGATTCCGACCAGGCCCAGGCGCGGCACCGTCGCGTTCAGCGTTGTCAGCGTCGCGCCGTGCCGCACGATGCCGGCGTGCGGCGCTGTGGTGAACTTGAAGAAGTCTGCCGAGCCGATGCCGGGCGTCACGAGCGATGCGCCGGTCGACGTGCCGCAGATGCTGTTGCCAACCACCGACGAGAGTGCGTTTGCACTCGTGGGCAGGTCGTTGGGCTCGGTCTCGGTCCCGTCGCGGCAGGCCACATCCCCCGGCGGCAGCCGGAAGTTCGTGATCGCTACCTGCATCGTGCGTGTCGTGTCGCCGATCACGCGGGCCTCGGCGTAACGGCCAGCCATGATCCGATACGTCGTGCCGGCGTTCAAGCGGATGATGGTGACGGAGCGACGGAAGAAGTCGCCGCAGTTCAGGTTGGCGTCGTCGTTGCACGTCACCTGGCTCAGCGCGCCGCACGACCCGACAAACACACCGAGTACTGTGTCGCTGACGGTATTCTGCGGCGCGTCGGTGTCGCAGGTGCTGATCTTGTAATCGCCCGTCTGGGTCGGCGTGAAGGAATACCAGATCGAGTGGTCGACATCGAACGCGCACGCGGTCCGATCTTGAAGCTGCGCGGTGGCACCGCTCACATCTACACCGGGCGTGAGGAACGATGTCACGTTGCCGGGAATGACGATCGGCGTGGCGCAGTCGTCGTTGCTCGGAGCGGGGGCGTCGGCAATACCCGCGTGCAGCGTCAACTGGATGTTGGTCCATGTGCCGCCATCGTTGAGCGGGCCGACGTAGTTGGCGCGAATGCCGAGCCAGAGCGGCGAGACGCTATTGGCGACGAAGTAGTTGGTGAATGGGCGATCCACCCAAGTGACCGTCCCCGATCCCGGAAAATCAAAGTCCGTCGTGGGGATCTCGCCGAACTCACCGCCGGCGTATGCGGGCAAGGGACCATTGGGCGGGATCGCGCCGGCAAGGTTTGAGCTGTGCAGCGCAAATCGCTGATCAGACTGGAACACGTCAGTGTTCTCAGGATCGTTCACCCAATCGGTTGCTAGCGTACAGGAGCCGTAGACCCCAACCGGGATCGTCGGCCCGTTGAGGTTGAGCCCCGTATAGGCGATCGTCGGACTCACGACGAACGTGCTTGAGATCGGCGGGCTGAACTGCGCCCGGGCTCTCTCGACACAAAGAGCTGTACCCGCCAGCGCCAGCAACATGGCCATTCGCATATGAACTCCTCCTGAGAGCCGTACCCAGCGATCACAGCAAGCGGTGAGATTGCCACCGAAGACGCGCAGGCTCCACACACTCTTCGCGGCGACGAAACTCCCCCGAGCGACAATCGCTCGGGGGAGTGCTATCGCTGTTGACACTTCTGACAATGAAGCCACGTAGACAAGCACCATGTCAGTCCAAGAAGTCTGGCTCCTCACAGACAGAGACACACTCAGAACGCGCAGCCATCAAAGTAGATCGCGAAGAAGAGGTTGTAATCAGCCTCGGTCACGCCGTTGTTGGTGGTGAGGGTGCCGAAGGGGGGCAGTGGG
>JAIEQQ010000118.1 GCA_019747615.1 Phycisphaerales bacterium | reverse complement strand
CGCACCGCAACGACATAAACGAGTGGCTAACGAACTACGGGGCGGCGGTCTATATCGAAGATTCGCAGGGCGTGACGGTGCGCAATGTGACGGTGCGCAATAACCAGAACGGCATCGTGCTCGATCGCGTGACGAAGTCCAAGGTCTACGACAACGACTGCTCGTTCCTCACCGGCTGGGGCGTTGCATTGTGGCGATCCAGCGAGAACGTGATCGCCCGGAACTCGCTGGATTTCTGCGTGCGCGGCTATTCGCACCAGATGTACAACCGAGGGCAGGATTCCGCCGGGCTGCTCATGTTCGAGCAGTGCTCGCGCAACCTCATCGCCGAGAACTCGGCGACGCACTGCGGCGACGGGCTGTTTGTCTTCGCAGGGAACGAAGCCCTCGGCGAGAGTGCCAAACCCGGTGAGGCGTTCGACACGACCGGCAAGGGCTGCAACGAGAACCTGATCATCGGCAATGACTTCTCGTACAACGCCGCGCACGGCGTCGAACTCACGTTCTCATTCAACAACCGCATCGTCAGCAACCGGCTGGTCGGCAACGCGATCTGCGGTCTGTGGGGCGGCTACAGCCAGAACACGCTGATCCTGGCCAACACGATCACGCACAACGGCACCGAAGGGGCCAAAGAGGGCGGCGGCATCAACATCGAGCACGGGCACGCCAACACGATCGCCCAGAACATCATGGGGAACAACACCGTCGCCATCTCGCTGTGGTGGGACGACGACGCGAAGCTGTTGCAATCACCATGGGCCAAGGCGAATCACAAGGGATCGAGCGACAACCGCGTCTTGGTCAACTCGTTTGCGAACGAGCCTGTGCCGCTCCGGTTGCGAGCGACGACCCGCACGCGCGTGGGCGCAAATACGTACGAGGAATCGCCCGAAGCGGTGGACCGCGACGACGGGTCGGATGTGATCGCGCTGGAGCCCGGTGAGGCGCCGCCGGAGTTTGATGTGCCCGTGGCCAAGGACCTGCCCGGCGAGCGCGTCGCGGTCGGTGGGCGGCGGGCGCTGGAGGGGCGAGAGAACATCATCCTGACCCGCGATGGCCCCTGGGACCACATGCGCACGCTCGTGCGGCTGTTCAAGAGCACGCCGGACACCGACGAGTACGAGGTGTACCGGCTCGCCGATCGCGCCGTGGTGAACATCGTCGGCGTACGCGACGAGATCGCGGCCGATCTGGTGCCCGAGGCCAACCTCGACTATCCGCTGGCCGGTGAGCGGTTCCGCCGCCTGACGGTCACAGCGCCGCGTCCGGGCATCTATCCGTATCGCCTGACGTTTGACGGGCGCGGCTTCAAAGCGACGATCCCCGGCGTGCTCAACGCCTTGAAGTGGGACACAACGTTCTTCGTGCTGGATGACACCTTCGCAAAGGCGGTGGGGCCGGACGAACGCCGGGCTTCGTTTGACGCACTCGCGGCGGCCGCGGCTGGAAAGCTCAAGTCGAGCGAGAAGCCGTTCATCGCCGGCTCGTGCGCGCAAGCGGAGCTTCGGACGCTGGACTTGCCGTTTGGTGTCGGCGGGCCCAGCGAGCTGAAGCTCGATCCGGTCGTGACAGAGGCGGCGCTGCCGACGGACAACTTCGGCATGGTCGCGACAACGAAGCTGACGATGCCGCCGGGGTCGTATCGCGCGACGTTCGCGTTTGATGACGGCCTTGAGCTGACGATCGTGATCGGCGAGGGCGCTGAGGCAAAGACCGTGACGTTCGGCGGCGAGTGGGGGCGGAGCGACCCGGTGAACAACGTCGCTGATTTCGATGTGCCGGGCGAGGCGAAGAAGGCCGTGCCGGTGACGGTGAAAGTGAAGTACTATGACGTGGACGGTCCTGGGGAGCTGCGGCTGCGATTCCTGCCCAACTGGCCTTGAGATTTGAGAAATGCCGAGGATTCGCGGGTGCGAATGCTCACGCGGACCCGTGAAATAAACCGATACCGATCGAAGTTCGGACGGTATTCAAGGAACGCTCATGCGATACTGTGACCTGTGTGTGATCGGCTCGGGCCCCGGCGGACAGAAAGCGGCAATTCAAGCCGCGAAGCTCGGCAAGGACGTGGTGATCGTCGAGAAGATGGACGTGGTCGGCGGCGTTGCGATCAACACCGGCACGATCCCCAGCAAAGCACTGCGCGAGGCGGTGCTGGCGGTCAATCAGGTCGAGAACGTGATGGCGTACGCCAAGGACCAGTTCCTGACGCGCGAGAACAAGCTCGAGCGGCTCACCGCTGCGACAAACCGCGTCGTCCGCGCTGAGGTCGACCTCACCCGCCAGCAGCTCGTCGCCAACCAGAT
>JAIEQQ010000207.1 GCA_019747615.1 Phycisphaerales bacterium | reverse complement strand
GAGAGGCGGTCCCAGAGCGAGCGTTGCTCGGCGAGGCGGCGTTTGCCGTCGGCGGTGAGGCGGTAGTAGCGGGCGCGCCGGCCGGTCTCGCTGATGCGCCAATCGGCGGTGAGGTCGCCGCGTTTGGTGAGGCGGTGGAGGGCGGGGTAGAGGGAGCCCTCTTCGATGGCCAGGACGTTGTTGCTGCGACGTTCGATCTCGCGAGCGATGGCGTAGCCGTGGGCCTCGGCGCGGCTGAGGACCGAGAGGAGCATGACGTCGAGGGTGCCCTGAAGGATGGTGGGCTGTGGGGGGATGGCGGGGGGCGTGGAGGTCTTTGGCATGGGATGCTCCGTGATCGGATGGTCGGCTGACGAGTAGTATACATTGGATGACTAGGGGTTGCAAGTCGAGGGGTGGGCTGCGCCAAATTTTCAAATGGTCAAAATTCCAAATGGCCAAATTTGAGGCCGGCGCTCCTGTGCGTGGTGGGGTGGGGGGTGGGGTGGCGGTTGGGCGGATGGGGTTCCGCGGCTGTGGCGCGGGGATGCTGCGATCGGGCATGGTCTCGGGCCGGATCGAGGTGGGTGGTTGGCGTGCTGGGAGTGCGCGAGGTGGCGCAGTTCACCCCTGCGGAGCGTGGGCGCGGCGGCGCTGATCCGCGGCGTTGGCGACGACGACTCGGATAGCATCGGGCATGAAGACGCCGACCATGAACACGCCCGTTGTGCTGGTGATTCGCGATGGATGGGGTGCCAACCCGCACCCGGAGCATGACGCGTTCAACGCGGTGAAGCTCGCGTCGCAGCGCGGCCTTACGCCCGTGGCCGACGCGCTCATGCGCGAGTATCCGTGGACGCTCATCAAGACCAGCGGCGAGGATGTCGGCCTGCCCGAGGGCACGATGGGCAACAGCGAGGTCGGCCACCAGAACATCGGCGCGGGCCGGATTGTGGACCAGGAGAGCGTTGCGATTACGAAGGCCTGCCGCGGGGGATTGGAGAAGAACGATGTGATCGCCAAGGCGATCTCGCGGTGCGTGACCGGCACGCGGGCCGATGGCTCGCCGGCGCGCGTTCACCTCTTGTGCATCGCCAGCGACGCGGGTGTTCACGGCCAACTGGATCACCTCTTCGCGTGCTTGCGGGCGTGCAAGACGCTGGGCGCGCGCGACGTGAGCGTTCACCTGTTCACCGATGGACGCGACACCGGACCGTTCACGGGCAAGGGGTTTGTTGAGCGCGTGGAGGCGGCGATCCGCGAGATCGGCGTCGGACGCATCGCGACGATCTGCGGCCGGTACTTTGCGATGGACCGTGACAACCGCTGGGAACGCGTGCAGACGGCGTATGACGCGCTGACCGGGCACACGCCTGCGGGCGGCGCGACGCGGGTGTTTGCGAGTGCCGCGGAGGCGGTTCAGGATTACTACGACAACCCCACGGCGTCGAACGTCACGGGCGATGAGTTCATCCCGGCGCGGTGCGTCGCCGGCAATCTGCAAGAGGCGAAGGCCAGCGCGATGCACGATGGCGATTCGGCGATCTTTGTGAACTACCGGGGCGATCGGCCGCGCGAGTTGTGCTCGGCGTTTTTGTTTGATGATGCGCGTTGGGCGCGCGTGAAGCCGTCGCCGGATTCCGGGCGCGCGGGCTTTGGTCGCGGCACGCAGCTCAACCTGCACTTTGTGATCATGACGGAGTATTGGGATGAGCTGCTGGAGCCGGTGCGAAAGACCGGCGGCGGGGTGGCGTTTCCGAAGCCGCCGCGGATGGAGAACATCTTGGGCGAGTATCTCTCGCGGCTGGGCCTGCGGCAGTTTCGCTGCGCCGAAACGGAGAAGTACCCGCACGTCACGTTCTTCTTCAACGACTATCGCGAGGAGCCGTTCCCCGGCGAGAGCCGCAAGAACCCGCAGAGCCCGAAGGTCTCGACATATGACCAGAAGCCCGAGATGAGCGCCTCCGAAATCTGCCAACAGGTGCTCGCGCGCCTCGCGGCACCGGATTGCGAGGACGTGCTGATCGTCAACTTCGCCAACGCGGACATGGTGGGGCACACGGGCGTGCTGGAAGCGGTGATCAAGGCGTGCGCCGCCGTGGATGTCTGCGTGGGCAAGATCATCGACGCAACGCTCAAGCGCGGCGGGAGCCTGATCGTGACAGCGGACCATGGCAACGCCGAGCAGATGTTTGACCCGGAGACGGGCTCACCGCACACGGCGCACACGGTGTATGACGTGCCGTTGATCTTGGTGGGGGGTGCGGCGGAGTCGGGCGGCGCGAACGGCCCAAAGCTGCGCGGCGATCACGACGTGGCGGGGTGGT
>JAIEQQ010000147.1 GCA_019747615.1 Phycisphaerales bacterium | reverse complement strand
GTCACCGAAGGCGATTACAACCACTTCTTCGGCGCCTTCTTCAACGCCTCCGCAACCTGCGACATCGCCGACGACCAGGGCAACCCCCTCCCCGCCGCACCCAACGTCCCCAACAACGGCGTCACCGAGGCCGATTACAACTGCTTCTTCAGTCTCTACTTCAACGGCTGCCCGTAAGCCACACCGCCGCCGCGGGGTTGCCACAACCAAGACTGATCACAAGGGCCCGCCTGAGCAAGGCGGGCCCTTGCTTTTGCACTGGTACGGTGTACTTGGGCTTGGGCTTGGGTTTGCCCCCGAACGCGGACCACAGCGCCAATCCGCGGCAGATCCAAGGCCACGCCAGCCTCATCGCTCGGCATTTCCCCTCCGTGTGCCTTCGCGCTTCTCCGCCAGCTCCGTGTACGAATCCCCCGTCTTCCCTCTGCGTTTCTCTGCACACCCCGCGTCCCCTGCGTACTCCGATGTCTTGGACTTGATTGAGACCGCACGCGCCAGAAGACACCGACCCGAAGGCGGGTCGGTGGCACGACGCCCCCCAGCCGCCCCCACCCCGATTGGCCGCCGCGAGTCCCCGGCGGGTGATAAACTGGTCCGCTATGAAGATCATCTGCGCCCGTGATGCCCTGCTCGAAGCCGTGAACCTGATGTCGGCGGTTGTGCCCGCTCGAACGCCGGCGCCCGCGCTGTCGTGCTTGAAGCTCAACGCCACCAAGCAAGGCGGCGTGGGCTACTTGCAAATCACCGGCACCGATGCCGACACTTCGCTTGAGCTCAACCTCACGCAGGTGGACATCGCCCAGCCCGGCGTCGCAGTCATCTCCGCCGAGAAGCTCCGCCAGATCATTCAGGCGTTTGACCAGCGCGAGAAGACCGTCACGCTTGAGCTGGACAACGACACCTGCCACATTCGCGCGCAGCACAGCCGCTTCCGCGTCTTCGCCTTCAACGCCGCGGATTATCCCGCGGTCCCGGCGTTCAACCCGTCCACCGGCGTGGCCAACGCCCGCTCGCAGTTTGCCCAGTCCGTCGGCACGCTCCTGCGGCTCATCAACCGCACGATGTTCGCAACCGCCAAGGAAACCTCGCGCTACGCGATCAACGGCGTGCTCCTGAAACGCGACGGCAAGAAGATCGAGATGGTCGCCACCGACGGGCGTCGCCTGGCCCTCTGCCGCGCGACCGTCAAGGTCGCTTCCGACACGCCGGTGTCGTGCATCGTGCCGACCAAGGCGCTCTCGCTGTTCACGCGTCTGGCCGGCAACCCCGAGTCCGCGGTGCGCGTCGCGATCACCGACAACCGCATCTTCTTCGCCTTCGATGACGCGGAAATTTCCGACGCCAAGGATGCAAAGAAGGACGCGAAGGAAGGCAAGGAGCCCAAGGCCTCGCTCCCGCCTCGCGCCGTGCTGAGCTCCACGCTCGTCGAGGGCGCGTTCCCTCCGTACGACGACGTGATCCCCAAGGATCAGGACAAGAAGGCCACCGCATCGCGCGACGAGCTCATCTCCGCCGTGCGTCAGGCCTCCGTGCTCACCAACGAAGAGTCCCGCGGCATCCGCATGGCCTTCAGCGCCAAGGACAAGTCCGTCAAACTCTCCAGCCGCGCACCAGAACTCGGTGACTCTGAGATCGACCTGGGCCTCGCGGGCTACGAGGGCGAGGACCTTGAGATCTGCTTCAACCCGCACTTCTTCTCGGACGTGCTCAAGGCCCTGGACGAGCCGGAGATCATCATCGAGTTCAAGGCCCCCAACAAGCCCGGTGTCCTGAAGGCTGGTGCGGATTTCCTGTACGTGCTGATGCCCGTGAACCTTCCGACGTGATCGAGAGTAGAACTGACCCCGTTTCGTGCCGATCAAGAGACCTCTGCCAGCATCTTGCCGATGCGCGGCCCCTCCCTCTGACGCCCCTCAACCGCTGAAAGGCCCGCTATGTCGCTCGCTCGCTCGCTCCTGGCCATGGCCCTGATCTCGTCCGCCGGCGGCTCGCTCTGCCTCGCCCAACTCGTGCCCACCGTGCCCGAGGCCCCCAAGAAGTCCCCGGCCTACACGCCCCCGCCGGCGCAGCCGACGGTGACGCCGATGCCGGCCCCGGCCCCGGCACCCGCGCCGGGCGCAGCGCCCGCCCCCGCAGTCCCGCAGATGCCGGCCCCAGCACCCGCTCCGGCGGTGAAGACGCCGGACCTGATCAAGCGCGACGCCGCGGGCAAGGTGATACGACTGACGGTGCCGACCGAAGAGGCCGCGATGTCGATGATCGAGCTTGATCCCTCGACGATCGAGCGCCGGATGC
>JAIEQQ010000298.1 GCA_019747615.1 Phycisphaerales bacterium | reverse complement strand
CGACAAGCTCACCCGCAAAGTCACCGACGGCTACGCCGAGTTCGTCAAGAAGTTTGGCGCCGGCGGCGTCGCGGTCGTCAAGGTCATCAAGGGCGAAGACGGCGGGCCGAAGCTGGACACCGGCGTCGCCAAGTTCCTCGAGCCGATCAAGGCGGACTTCCTCGCCGCGACGGGTGCGCAGATCGGCGACACCGTGCTCTTCCTGGCCGATGTGTACGCGATCGCGACCAAGGCCGCGGGCGAGCTGCGGCAGCAGGTGGCGCGCGACATGGGTTTGGTTCCGAAGCCGGGCGAGAGCGGCGCCAGCGGCACCGCGATGAACACGCCGACGGGGCCGTGGAACTTCCTCTGGGTGATCGACTTCCCGATGTTCGAGAAGAACAAGGAAACCGGCAAGTGGGTGGCGATGCACCATCCGTTCACCGCCCCGCGCGACGACCAGCGCGATCTGTTCGTCAATGCCGATGTCAACGACGACGACACGATCGAGTCGATCCTGAGTGCCGGCTACGACATCGTGCTCAACGGCAGCGAAATCGCCGGCGGCTCCGTCCGCATTCACGACCCGGCGGTGCAGGGCAAGGTCTTCGCGTTGCTCGGGCTCACGCCGGAGCAAGCCAAGGAGAAGTTCAGCTTCCTGCTCGAAGCCCTGAGCTACGGCGCGCCGCCGCACGCCGGCGTGGCCTTCGGCCTCGACCGCCTCGTCATGCACCTCTGCGGCACGGACAACATCCGCGACGTCATCCCCTTCCCCAAGACGCAGATCGGCGCCGACTTGATGACGAAGGCGCCGAGCTCCGCGACCGACAAGCAGCTCAAGGAGCTGCACGTCGCCAGCACCTGGGTGCCGCCGACGGCGGAAAGGGCCGAGGGGTAAGCGGAAGGGATCGAGGGAACAAGGGACCGAGGGATCGAGTGGAGGAGGGCCAAGGTTTCAGGGCCGAGGGATGGACGCCGAACCGTCAGTCATCACTGCGGATGGCGGCGTAATCCTCGTTCCCTGTTTCCATCGTCACGCTTTCGCCTTTCCCCTTCCGTGATCCGTTCTGCGGTCGATTTGCTGTGTTTCGTTTCCAGTTCCCAACTTCCATCCCTTCCGTCCCTTCGTTGAAAGCCCGTGTCGGTGATCCAACGACCTCGCGGTCGTCCTCCGCGCGCATTGAACCTCGCCGCTCCTCTCCGCGCCCTCCGCGATCCAGGCCCCCCGACCACAGCCCAGCCAAATGCGCGCTATGATGAACCAAGCCGTCTGACGAGAAGCACTCGTCGGGAAGCGTCGATTTGTCGGGGCCGATGTGGTTTCGACCGAGCGTGTGAGGCTGGGTATGGCGCGTCGTGGAGCATGCAGGCCACGTAAAAAGTATGCAAAACAATAGTTGCCAATAACAACTACGCTCTCGCTGCCTAATTTTAGGTAGCACGTCTTGGCTGGCTCGGCCCGTGGCCGGTCAGGACGAAAACAACGGGCTGGCCTCCGGAGGGCGCTCCCGGCGAACGAGGCGAGAAATACCGGGCGCTAGGAACGAGGCAAGCCTGCCGTGGGCGTGTCCGAACTGAATGTAAATCAACGGCTACACGCGTAGAGGTGCTCAGTTGACCGTCTCGGCACGGGGGTTCGATTCCCCCCGGCTCCATTCTGATGCGAAGTCGTACAGACTCGCATCATCTCGCAAGTGCTGGATTGGTAAGGGGTTAGACGCTTTGGGCGTCAACCCCGTTTCCGGCCGGTGCGAGTCGTTTCGACCCGATTCGGCTGGGTGCTGCGCCGCATTTTGCGCCGCCTCTTTCCCGGCCGCCCGCTCGAACAACTCATCGGGAATCGCATTCGCGTAGTGCCTGCCGCTGACGGCGATGCTGTGGCCGATCCAGCGGCTGACGGCGAACTGCGGGAAGTGTTGCGCCCATTCGATCTCACAACTCCGGCGGAGCGTCTGCCAGGTGTCATCCCATGGTGGGATTCCGGCCAGCTCCATCCAGTGCTTCATTTTGCGCCGCCGTCCCGAGATGCTCTTGATACCGATTAGCGGCCGGTCGCCCGGTGCTGCGGCATCAAACCGGTCCTGGAGCAACTGCATCAGCCGTGGGACGATTGGCACCAGCCGGACTTCGTGCCCGCGGTAGCGCTCGGTCTTGGGCGAGCGGACCCGCAGATGACCTGCCCCCATTTTCTGTACCAGTCGCTATGAGAGTCGGTGCATCGTACTGACCTCCGGCGTGTTCCGGCACGCGGCGGGTTTCTGTGGCTCGTGGGGGGTAGAGGGGTGAGTTTGAGAGGGGAGAGGGGCCTCGTCTCCC
>JAIEQQ010000129.1 GCA_019747615.1 Phycisphaerales bacterium | reverse complement strand
CCTACGGCGCGCCGATGCTCTCCAACGACGGCGTCTCCGTCGCTCGCGAGATCACGCTCCCCGAGCCCTTTGAGAGCATGGGCGCCAAGATGGTCGCCGAGGTCGCCAAGAAGACCAACGACGTCGCCGGCGACGGCACCACCGCCGCCACCGTCCTCACCGAGGCGATCTTCCTCGAAGGCCTCCGCCACATCGCCGCGGGCGCCAACCCCGTGCTCCTCCAGCGCGGCATCAACGCCGGCGCCACCGCCGCCGCCAAGGCGATTGACGACATGAGCGTCAAGTGCAAGGGCAAGGAAGACTACATCAAGGTCGCCACCGTCTCAGCGTCGCACGACGCGCAGATCGGCAAGATCATCGCCGAGGCCATCGCCAAGGTCGGGCCCGAGGGCGTCGTCGAAGTCGAAGAGGGCAAGGCCTCTGAGACCACGCTCGATTACACCGAGGGCATGAGCTTCGATAAGGGCTATATCAGCCCCTACTTCATGACCGACCCCAAGACCGGCGAGTGCGTGCTCGAAAACTGCCTCGTTCTGCTCTACGAGAAGAAGATTGCCAACTTGACCGACTTCCTCCCGTTCCTGAACAAGGTCGCCCTCTCCGGCAAGACCCTGCTCATCATCGCTGAGGAAGTCGAGAGCGAGGCGCTCGCGGCCCTCGTCGTCAACCGCCTCCGCGGCGTGCTCAAGGTCTGCGCCGTCAAGGCCCCCGGCTTCGGCGATCGTCGCAAGGCCATCATGGGTGACCTCGCAGTCCTCACCGCTGGCACGTTCTTCGCCGAGGACATCGGCCGCAGCCTCGAATCCATCGAACTCAACGAGCTCGGCACCGCCAAGCGCGTCGTCATCAACAAGGACGAGACCATCGTCGTCGAGGGTGGCGGCAAGAAGTCCGAGATCAAGACCCGCGCCGACCAGATCAAGGCCCAGCACGACAAGTCCACCAGCGATTACGATCGCGAAAAGCTCATGGAGCGCCTCGCCAAGCTCACCGGCGGCGTCGCGGTCATCAGCGTCGGCGGCACCAGCGAAGTCGCGGTCAAGGAGAAGAAGGACGCGGTCGATGACGCGCTGCACTCCACCCGCGCCGCAGCCAAAGAGGGCTACGTCCCCGGCGGCGGCGTCGCGCTGATCCGCACGCAAGACGCGATCCTCAAGGCCAGCAAGGCCGCGAAGACCGACGACGAGAAGACCGGCTACCAGATCGTCGCGCGTGCCGTCGAGGCCTGCGCGTATCAGATCGCTGAGAACGCCGGCGTCGATGGCGACATCGTCGTCTCCAAGATTAAGGAAGGCTCAGGCGGCTTCGGCTTCAACGCCTCGACCCACGAGTACGTGGACCTGGTCAAGGCCGGCATCATCGATGCCGCCCTGGTGCCCAAGACCTCGCTCATCAACGCCGCGAGCGTCGCGGGCCTGATGCTCACGACCGACGTGATGATCACGGAACTCAAGGACGACAGCAAGGCCACGACAGGCGCGACGGCGTAAGCCATCGCATCGGCAATCCGCCGGTGATCTCCCATGCACATCATCAGGGCGGCGTTCGAAAGAACGCCGCCCTGCTTCCCGAAGTTTCGTTTGCTCGTCGTGTCCCGGTTGCTTTTGTGTCACCCGTGCCGAGGTCTCTATGCCGCCGACCCAACGCGACTATTACGAGATTCTTGGCATCGAGCGCACCGTTGACGCCGACGAGATCAAACGCGCCTATCGCCGCTTGGCGATGAAGTATCACCCGGATCGCAACCCCGGCGACGCCGAGGCCGAGACGAAGTTCAAGGAAGCCGCCGCGGCGTACGAAGTCCTCGCCGACGAGCAGAAACGCAAGATCTACGACCAATACGGGCACGAGGGCCTCCGCTCCTCCGGCGGCCCCGCGCCGCACGACTTCAGCCGGATGGACCCCAACGACATCTTCTCGATGTTCGCCGATATCTTCGGCGGCGGGGCCGGGCCGTTCGGTCAGGGCGGTGGGGGGCGAGGCCGCTCACGCGGGCCGGCGCGAGGCTACGACCTCGAGACCGAAGTCGCGATCACACTCGAGGATGTTCACGCCGGCGTCGAAACCACCGTCGATTTCGCACGCATGGATGTCTGCGAGAAGTGCACCGGCTCCGGCGCAAAGGCTGGCAGCAAGCCCGTCCAGTGCCCCACCTGCGCCGGCCAAGGCAAGGTCCAACAAAGCGGCCTCGGCGGCATGTTCCGCATGGTCACCGCCTGCCCGTCCTGCCGCGGGCGCGGCAGCGTCATCAAGGACTTCTGCCCCGGCTGCAAAGGCCGCGG
>JAIEQQ010000681.1 GCA_019747615.1 Phycisphaerales bacterium | reverse complement strand
CGGCGATGTTCACGTTGTGCAGGTACAGCTCGCGCGGCTCGCCATCGAGCAGCTCCGCACGCACAAACCCCTCGTTCAACGACACCTGCCCGGCGCGGACACTCTTGACCTCCGGCCCGTGCAAGACGATGCCGCACTCGAGCGTCTCGCCAATGAGATAGTCAAACCGGGCGCGCCGGTTCTCCATGACTTTCTCTTGCTCGGTGTGCTTTCCGCCTTTGGCCATGTTGGAGTGATCGTAGGGGGTGAAGGGGGGAACTGGGGAAAGCTCAAAGCAGCAAAGCAGCAAAGCTCAAATTGCAGACCGGCAATCGGGAATCGGCAATCGGGAATCGTGGGGGGCGCGCCGGAACAGCCGCATCAATTTGCTGCTTTGAGCTTTGCTGATTTGAGGTTTGCCCCCGCCCTCACTCAAACCGCACGGGGTTCTTCACTCGCCCGACGTTCGACACCTCGATCTCGACGACATCGCCATCGCGCAGGTAGACCGGTGGCGTCCGCGCCGTGCCGACGCCCGAGGGCGTGCCGGTGAGGATGACGGTTCCGGCCATGAGCGTCATGCCGCGGCTGAGCTCGCTGACGAGCGTGAGGCAATCGAAGATCATGTCGCTGGTCTCGGAGTCCTGCATGACGTTGCCGTTGAGTCGCGTGATGAGTCGGAGCTTTGACGGATCGCCGACGCTCGCGCGCTCGGCGATGGGTGAGAGTGGGCAGAAGGTGTCGAAGCTCTTGCCGCGATTGAACTGCCCGCCGGAGCCGGTCTTCTGCCACCAGCGGGCGGAGACGTCGTTCGCCGCGGCGTAGCCGAGGATGAACTGCTCGGCGTTCTCGCGGCTCACGTCGCGTGCCGCCCGGCCGATCACGATCGCCAGCTCGCCCTCGTAATCCACCTGCTCGCGATCTTGGCAGATCTTCGGCACGACGATCGCCTCGCCGGCGGGGATCACGCTCATCGGGTTCTTGCAGAACACCACGGGCCGCTCGGGCGGCGCGGAGCCCATCTCCTTAGCGTGGCGCGCGTAGTTCTGGCCAATGCCGAAGACCTGGCGGATCGGCAGGAGAGTGCCGCCCGTGAGGCGGATGGAAGAGCCGAACTCGGTGCGGATGATGTCGAGCATGGGGGGAGGATATCGGGAGGGGGTCAGCGGATCGAGGGATCAGGGGATCAAGGGATCAAGGGATCAAGCTCGATGCCTTGGTGCCTTCTGCCTTGATGCCTTCCTCGGACATCGAGACGTCATCGACAAGGCGGTTCAGCGAGTTCACAGACAGAGCTCTCGGTCGCGACATTGGTGACATCCTGATCCGGCGATGGCCGTTTCCTTCATTCCAACATCTCGACATACTTGAGTCGTGCCAAAGCCGCGTCACGGTCCGCAGTCGTCAATAAAATCGACAGCGAACGGTCCATCGGGCGAGTTGAACGGATTGCGTTCGCCTTCCCATTCGGTGCCCGCCAAACCGTGATCCCGCGCTCTTTGAGCGGCGGCGGCAACTGCACAATCGTCGCTCCGTCGCGAAGCCCTGCGTCCGATGCGCCGATTTCGTCAATGTCGATGGACGGAATGATGCTGGTTCCCGTGGCATAGGTGTCCTGGACGGGCGGGGCTGCTTGCCAGATGGACCATCGGAGTCCGTACGTCGCGCAGTACCACTCGATGTTTCTCGGAGGCGCTTGCAATTCCGCCAATCGCGAACTGACGAGCTTCGCCTCTCTGGCCGAGCGAAACGTCGCGACGATCTCGCCCCGAGCGAGCAACTCGTATAGCCACTCCGGGTTCGCCGGCGCGGGGTCGGGCGCATTTATGACAAAGCCAATGACCTCGGTCTCCGGCGCGCCGCGCCCCCGCCAGACGTTCACGCCGCGCAACCAGAAGCCGACGAGTCGCGGCGGCTTCACGGTCGGTCCGGGTGGCGGCACTTCGGCCGCCGGAGTTTCCGTTGCCGGCACTTCCGTCATTCTCGTTGACGGTGCCGCGGTTGCTGCGACCGACGCTGCTTCCGTCGTGTTCGTTCGAGCCGGCGCGGCGCAACCGGCGGTCATCGCCACGCACGCCGCGAGGACAAACATGAGAGTGCGTTTCAACATCGAGGGACACTCCTCAGCGCATCCGGCGTCCGGCCCAAAGCCCGCGCTCGCGCGAACGATGCAGCCCAACGAAAAACCGGCGCATCGCGCCGGAGTCGGACGTCCATCTCAAGAGAAAGTTCCCATCAGCAGGAGTTCCCGACGGCGATCACCTCACCACCGATCGCCGCCGCCGCCGCGATCGCCGCCGCG
>JAIEQQ010000018.1 GCA_019747615.1 Phycisphaerales bacterium | reverse complement strand
GACCACCACGCGCTTCGTCGTGCAGGGCGATGGCCAGACACGCTGAGCGAGTTCGCGTTCGAGCCTCTTCGGTTGCGGTTACGGTTGCGATGGCGATGGCGACGGAGTGGCGTCTACGCGTGCTTCGCCGCGGCGCCGCGCGGGCGCGTCACGACGCGTTGGCTGGGGCTGGCAGCGCGAGCGGGCATGGGCACCTCGTCCATCGATTCGAGTTTGAGCCGGACTTTCTCGACCACGACCCGATACACCTCGTCCATGATGCTGCTGGCATCATCGCGAGCAGCTCGCATCGCGCTGACTTCCGCGCTGACACTGCGCATACGACCGCCTGCCCCTTGGGGGTTTCCGTCACGACCACACTTCGACATGACTCTTCCTTCCCTCTCGGTGTCGGAGACGCGCAACAGCGCGCTCAATCCACGAGCGATGTGGTGTCATCGTCAACTGTGAGCAGTTCCTTGAGGTGGAAAGAGACAGAAATCGCGGAAGCGATCACAACTCGGTGAACCCCGAGAAGTGACGCAATCAAGCCCCTCAATCGGGAGTGAGTCGCAAATCGAGTGATTCACCGAAGGAGACATCTCTAGAGAACATCAGCTCACGAGCTTCTCTCGGAACGCGAAGACCACAAGCTCGGATCGCGTGTGAATATCCAGCTTGGCCATGAGTCGCTGGGTGTGATTGTCCACGGTTTTGCGGCTGAGGTTCAGGACCGCCGCGACCTGCTTGATGCTGAGCCCGCGAGCCAACTGGACGAGCACTTCACGTTCACGCATCGAGAGCGCGTCCAACAGCGTCGGGGTCGGACCAAAGAGCGTCCCCCGAGATTCGGCGGGTGCGAGCCTCTGAGAAACTTCAGCCGAGAAGAAATGCTGCCCCTCGCACGCCGACCGCACCGCCTTGGCAACATCTTCCGGCCCCGCGTCCTTCGTCAAGATGCCCAGGACCCCGACTCGCAGCGCCGCTTGGATCTGTGCGTCGCTGATCCGACCGCTCAGCAGCACCACCCGCGTTTGCGGGCTCACCGACGGCAGCGACTGAGCGATGTCAAAGCACGAGCGGCCGGGCATGTCAATATCGAGCACCGCGACATCGGGCCGGTGGGCCGCGATCTGGCGGAGGCCCTCGCAGCCATCGCCAGCGGTGGCCACGACCTCGACGGACTTATCCATCTCCAGCGCCGCCGCGAGGGTCTCGCGGAGCAGGCGATGGTCGTCGACAAGGATCACGCGCCGGATCAGGCGCGTGGCGGCGGGCGATCCGGGGGCGACGCGTGCCGCCGGGAGATCAACGGTGGTACTCGTCGTCATGACTTCGCTCCTCGGGCCACGTCGCCAGCGTGCCCAGACAATCGACTCCAACCAGTGTCGCCCGTCGCTCTGGCGAGGGAAATCACCAAGTGACACGCCCGGCCGCGCGGCAGGACCGACGCCAGGACACTCGCGTCATCATATCGACTCGCTCGCCCCCCACCGCTCGCGCTCCCGCCATCCCGCCGCAAGCACGCCCGAAGCTCCGACGCGTGCGCACGCACCCGGCGCGAGATCGTTCGCGACGCCAGCTCCGGGTCCGCGTGTTCTTGCCGCAGCGAGAGCACAGTGTGTGCTTCATGCACGGCAGGAACCCGTGAATGGCCGCACGTCCCGGGCCCGCCCTCGTCATCACATGCGCTGCTCGCCGGGAGTCGATTTCCCATCGTGCCCGCGATGACCCGCACCCGATCCCCCGGCGACAGCACCAACGCCGCGTGCCGGAAGAACTCGACCGTCAGGCCCAGCAGTGCAGACTGATCGGTCAGCACTCGGACACGCGGGTCCAGAATGTCGATGCTCAGCGCGATGCCGGTGGGCAGCACCGCCCGCCCGAACGCGGTGATCTCACGCGACACGTCGGCAAGGTTGAACTCCCGCAGGGCCGGGTCCGAACACTGGCTCAGCCGGATCATCGCCCGAGTCATCAGCCGAGCCTGCTGGGCCGCGGTATCAACGAGCTCCAGCCCGCGAGCCCGGGCGACCGGATCGCCATCGCGCGCCACCATCACACCCGCCGAGATCGTCAGCAGCAGGCTGTTGAACTCGTGGGCCACCTGCGGGCACGCCTGCATCAGCGACAGAAACGCCCGCTGGCGATGCGTCGAGCGGGCGTGAGTGCTCGGCGCTGCCCGCCCGGTCGTCGGCGGCAACCGATCAAACGCAACCGGATTGTTCAGCCTGACCGTCGAACACAACGCCATGGCAGACACTCCTGAAGGTGAGCCGCGAGAACCGCGGCACGCAGGGG
>JAIEQQ010000075.1 GCA_019747615.1 Phycisphaerales bacterium | reverse complement strand
TGAAGTTGCCGGACGGCACCGTGAAGGTGCTGGTCGAGGGCAACACGCGCGCGAAGATCAAGCGCTACACCGGCAACGCCGATTATTTCGAGGCCGAGATCGAGCGGCTGACTGAAGAAGTCGGGACCGAGGAAGAGATCGAAGCGTTGTCGCGCTCCGCGATTTCGCAGTTCGAGAGCTACGTGAAGCTCAACAAAAAGATTAGCCCGGAAGTCCTCGGCACGATCAGCCAGACCGAGGACCCTTCGAAGCTCGCCGATACGATCGCCTCTCACCTTGCTGTGAAGATTTCCGACAAGCAGGAAGTGCTCGAAATCGCGTCGATTTCAGGCCGGCTGGAGCGCGTCTTCGCTCTGATGGAAAGTGAGATCTCGGTACTCCAGGTCGAGAAGAAGATCCGCAGCCGCGTCAAGCGCCAGATGGAGAAGACGCAGCGCGAGTACTATCTTAACGAGCAGATGAAGGCGATCCAGAAGGAGCTCGGCGACAACGACGAGCGCGAAGAGGTCGTCGAGTTCGAAGAGAAGATCGAGAACACCAAGCTGACCAAGGAAGCCCGCGACAAGGCGCTGGCTGAGCTCAAGAAGCTCAAGCAGATGAGCCCGATGTCGGCGGAAGCAACGGTCGTGCGCAACTACCTCGACTGGCTGCTTTCGATCCCGTGGGGCGTCAAGGGTAAGGTCAAAAAGGACCTCGACGAGGCCCAGGCGACCCTCGACCTCGAGCACTATGGGCTTGAGAAGGTCAAGGAACGCATCCTTGAGTATCTTGCCGTTCAAGCGCGCACCAACCGCTTGAAAGGACCGATTCTGTGCCTCGTCGGCCCCCCTGGCGTCGGCAAGACGTCGCTTGGCAAATCGATCGCGAATGCCACGGGCCGCGAGTTCGTGCGCATGAGCCTCGGCGGCGTGCGCGACGAAGCCGAGATCCGCGGCCACCGTCGAACCTACATCGGTTCGATGCCGGGTAAGATCATCCAGGCAATGAAGAAGTCGAAGCGGAACAACCCGTTGTTCCTGCTCGATGAGATCGACAAAATGGGCCAGGACTTCCGTGGCGACCCGGCAGCGGCCCTGCTCGAGGTGCTCGACCCCGAGCAGAACAGCTCGTTCAACGATCACTACCTGGAAGTCGACTACGACCTCTCGAACGTGATGTTCGTGACGACGGCCAACACGCTCAATATTCCAGCGCCGTTGCTCGATCGCATGGAGATCATCCGGATCGCCGGCTACACGGAGAACGAGAAGCTCGAAATCGCCAAGCGCCACCTGCTCAAAGAACTCCAGACCGCTCACGGGCTGGAGGACGGCGAGTGGCAGGTCGATGACAGCGCCATCCTCGAAGTGGTTCGCCGCTACACGCGCGAAGCCGGTGTCCGCTCGCTCGAACGCGAAATGGCCAAGCTCGCCCGCAAGTCGGTCAAGGAGATCCTGACGTCGTCCAAGAAGACGGTGCAGATCACGGCGGCCAACATCGAAGATTACCTCGGTGTCCCCAAGTATCGCTATGGCGAAGTGGAGGCCATGGACCAGATCGGCGTCGTGACGGGCCTAGCCTGGACCGAGGTCGGCGGCGAGTTGCTGACGATCGAAGGCGTCAATATGCCCGGCAAGGGCAAGATGACGGTCACCGGCAACTTGCGCGATGTCATGAAGGAATCGATCCAGGCTGCGAACGCTTATATCCGCTCGCGCTCGGTCGATTTCGGCATCCCGCCGTCGGACTTCGAAAAGAAGGACATCCACGTTCACGTTCCCGAGGGCGCCACCCCCAAGGACGGTCCGTCGGCTGGTATCGCCATGACGACAGCGATCATCTCGGTTCTGACCGGTATCCCGGTCCGCCGCGATGTCGCGATGACAGGCGAGATCACGCTTCGCGGTCGTGTGCTGCCGATCGGCGGCTTGAAAGAGAAGCTGCTTGCCGCACTCCGCGGCGGCATCAAGACCGTCATCATCCCAGAGGAGAACGCCAAGGACCTGGCGGACATCCCCGACGAGGTGAAAGCCAAGATCGAGATTATCCCGGTCGCCCGGTTCGACGACGTCTTGAAGATCGCGTTGACTCGGCAGCCCGAGCCAATGACCTGGGAGCAAGCGGAAGCCGCCGCCGCTCAGGTCGCAGGCGATAAGGATACGTCGGCGGGTCGAGCGATGGCACACTGAATAGAAAAGTGCCGAGGCGCATGTTTCCGGCGCAACCCAACGCAACCGCCCTCGCGACCCTGGTCGCGGGGGCGTTTTATTGTGCACAGACCGGAAGTTACCGCTTTTTT
>JAIEQQ010000170.1 GCA_019747615.1 Phycisphaerales bacterium | reverse complement strand
CCAGCGGCATCTGCTTGCCGAGATTCTCGATGATCTGCATGCCCGCGATGGCACTGGGCGCTTCGACCATCGTGTAGCCGAACGGGTCTGCGCTCGGGCCTGAGGTAGTGCCTGATGCTGACGGCTTGGACGGCATGACATCGACGATCGGGTCCGGGCGCGTGCGGGGCTTTGGAGCCGCGGGCGAGGCGACGACGGGCTCGGGGTTGGTCGCGGCGGCGTCATCGGCCCGCGCCGGCGAAACGTTCGAGCACACAACGGCCATCGCGAGCGCCCAAAGCATCGCTCGCACGCCGGTTGGCGCTGCGGTGGTGCTCGGGTTGCGTCGGCTTCGGTTCATCAGGTGCTCAAACTTCGCTGAACTCGCTTCGACGAGAGGCGAATCGCTTCAACTCACGCCCGGATCATCGGGTGATCACTTGGCGGGCGAGCTGTACTTCTCACTGACTTTCTTGAAGGCGTCCTCCATAGGGATTCGGACGGTCTTGGTCTCCGGATTGGCGGTATCGAACTGGCGGCTCTTGAACTGGGTCTCGATAATCTGGCTCCGGCGCGCCAGGGCCTCGACATGCAGGCCTTTGGCCTGCGGGGCGTCTTTGGCGACCGGCTGCTTGTCGAAGTTCTCGATGCGTGCGGTGAAGAGCTGGTTCTTGTACCAGTTGAAGTAGACCGCGGTGAGCGCCACCGAGACGACGACGATCAGGAACCCGGCGACGCCGAAGAACACGACGGACTTGATGTCGATGTTCTCTGAATGCGCCTGCTGCGGGCGGGGCTCATCGGCGCTATGAGAATGCCACGCGTCGGGCGCGTCGGAATCAGCATTGAAGCTTGGCGCGCCGTGCGCGTGGGCTGGAGAGGCGTGTGCGTGTTTGTCGTTCATGCCGAGGCTCCGTTCGTTCCGTCACTGTCTCGAGCACTGATCTTCCGAAGAGGCAGGCGGAAGGCCTGCCCCACTTTGTACCTGCTGGTCACACGTAGTTCTTGTGCGACGCGGCTTCGACCAATCGCGGATCCTTGAGCGGGATCAGCGGGCCCTTGGAGAGCTTCCACACCGCCGCGGCGAGCACCAGCAGCACCGGACCAAGAGCGCCGGTGAAGTCGACCCAGTTCAGGCCGATCTTCGACGAGGTAATCGCGACGGTGAACGCGCCATCGGACGGCGCGTACGTGTCGGGGTAGACCATCGGTCGGACGATCCAGAACATGTCAACGCAGTGCAGCGCCAGCAGCCACAGGGCAAAGATGCTGAGGATCACGGGCGTCTGCTTGACCTTGCGGATGAGCAGCAGGGGGAAGGGCGCGATGAAGTGACCGATGCACAGGATCCAGAAGACGGGGGTCCAGGCGTTCTTCAGGTCGCCGCCGCCGCGCTGGAGGACCCAGGCGGTCTCTTCGGGGATGTTGGCGTACCAGTAGAGGAAGTACTGGCTGAAGGCGATGTAGGCCCAGAAGACCATGAACGCAAAGAGCAGCTTGCCCATGTCGTGGCTGTGCTCTTTGGTGTAGAGGCCTTTGAGCTTGCCGCTGGCGCTGATGAGCGACATGAGCACGATGAGCGTGGCGACGCCGGCAACCATGGAGCCGGCGAAGAAGTAGACACCCCACATGGTGCTGAACCAGTGGAAGTCGAGGGTCTTGAGGAGGTCGATACCGGCGAAGGCCGTCGCCAGCGCGAAGACGAGGATGCCCCAGGCGCTGGTCCAGCCGGCCTTGTTGCTGAGCCACTTATCACCCGTGCGGTCCTGCTGCTTGGAATAGCCCGCGAGGCGGAGGGCCAGATAGGTCCACACGACGAAGTACACCGCGATGCGTGCGTAGAAGAACTCGCGATCGAGGAACGCGCTCTTGGCAACCATCAGCACGTCGAACTTCGGGCTGCTCGGCTCCATCATCGCCGGGTTCATCCACTTGAAGAGCTTCGGCGCGAAGATCACCACCGGCAGGGCCAGCAGCGCGCCCAGCGGGATCAGGCTCGCGACGTTCTCGGCCTGACGACGGACCGTCACCGACCAGCCGGCCTTGACCAGGTGCATGATCAGCACGAAGGCCAGGCAGCCGAGCATGATGCCCAGGGCCGCGGCGAAGCCGACGTGGTAACTAGCGATCGCGTGCTTCGCGGCCTTGAGCCCGGCCTCGTCATCAGCCTGCATCAAGGCCTGCGAAAGCGTGAGCCCGATGCAGGCCAGGCCCGCGAGGCCCAGCACGCCGTAGAGCCCGACGCCCCAGCCCGAGGGCATGTGCGTGTTGTCGTGAGTCAAAAGTCCTGGGTCAA
>JAIEQQ010000309.1 GCA_019747615.1 Phycisphaerales bacterium | reverse complement strand
CGAGGCCGATCAGTTGCGATCGCTCGTCCGCGAGTACCTCAAGGCCCGACTGAAAGACGAAGAAGACGCCGCGGCTGCCAAGGGCGAGACCTTCGACAACATCAAGTTCAACATCGGCGAGACGCTGCACGCGCTGGGTCACGAGGTCCGCCGCTCGTACGAGCGCGTCATCGGCCAGGGCGCCAACGACTTCGAGAAGCTCCTGGCCAACCTGAACCTCACGCCCGAGCAAGACTCCAAGATCCGCGGGCGCGTGCTCGACCTTGTGCAGCGCTCCGGCCCCGCCGCGACCGGCCCGCAGAAGTTCCGCGCGTTCATGCAGATCGTCAATGAGCTCACGCCCGAGCAGCGCAAGATCCTCGGCGAGCACCTCACCGAGCAGCGCCGCCTCGACCTGGCCGCCAGCGGCGCCTCAGGCCCGAAGAAGTCACCATCGCAAGACGAGCCCAAGCCCGCCGCGCCCGACGCCGACCCGATGACGACACCGAAGAAGTAGGCCCGACCGCGCAGTTGCGAGGCTCACGCCCGTGCGTTGGTGTCGCTCGATCGATCGCGAGGCCGATCGTGACGTCAGGTTCATTCACAGCCCGAAGTACGCGCGGAAGAACAGGTTGTAATCCCCCTCAGTGACGCCGTTGTTCGGCAGTTCCGACGGCAACGCGTTGCCCTGATCATCAGCAATGTCCGCCACGATGCTATTGTCGAAGTACACGCGAACAAACACGTTGTAGTCTGATTCGGTCACGCCGTTGTTCACGCCGGTCGGCGGCGCGTTGCCTTGATCGTCCGCGATATCCGCCGGCGAGCGCCACAGGTGCTTGGCGTGCATCAGCACGACCACCGGCGGGTTCACGACCTGCCCGCGCTCGCTCACGCCATCCTCCGCATAGACCGCGCCGATCGCCCCCGAAGGCGCGATGCTCTCAAGCGCCAGCGGTGCGCCGTCAACGCCCTCGGCCTCAAGCGTGACCAGCAACGGGCCGGCCCGCCACAGATACGGCACATCAAACGGGATCACAAAGCTCGCCGGAGCTGGCACGCCATCAACGCCCGACGACCGCAGCGCAAACGCCGGGATCGTCAGCGCGCCCGAGCGGACCAGCTTCGTTCCCGCATCACCAGCATTCTCGTCAAAGCGTGCCGAGATCGCGTCTGGAGAGATCGCCGCGGGGCCGACCCGCACGCGGAAGTTCGCGATCCGCACCTCGCGCGCCGGCCCGCCCCCCCCACCGGCCGCTTCCTGAGCCGCGCGGAACGCCAAGCCCGTCACCGGCAGCGGCGATGCAAACGCCGGCAGATCGTCCATCGCGATCACGTACTGAAGCCGCCCGCCAACGCTCGAGAACACGCCGCTGCCCGAGAACTCACCCGCCACCAGACCCGCGCTGGCCGGGCGCGCCACACCGGGCGTGAAATGCACCCGCATGATCGGCGCCGGTGCATCGACCGATGTCGAATCCGCGTCGATCACCGTCGCGATGCCCGCCTGGATCCCCGCGCTCCCCGCCGCTTGGGCATCGAGCGCCGCGCTCCCCGCTGCGGTCGGAAAACCAGCGCTCACGATCGTCACGTGCAGCCCGCCGCCAACATACGTGTACGGTCGATCGAAGCGGATCATCGGGCTCCACCGTCGCGCGATCGTCGCCGATGCGTTGAAGGCGTCCTTGCTCACCGCCCACGGCCCAGATCGCACCAGCGTCGCGCGCGATTCGGGCCTCGCGCGGCTCTGCGAGATCGATGCGAACATGCTCCCGGGCGACGCGCCCGGAGTCGCCAGCGTCACATCCAGCCGACTCGTGATCGTCGACACCGCCGGCCACGCCGTCGCGCCGCGAACGCGGAAACTTAAACCGTCAATCGTCGAGCCCGGCGGAATCGACGCGAGCTGGTCGGCCCCGATGATCATCTGCATCGTCGCCGGCGCTGTGCCCAGCAATGTCGAGATCTGCGCCGGCCCCGCGCTCGTCGCGCTCGCAACCGGAATCGCCGCCGCCGAACGCACATCCAGATGAACGATCGGCGCTGGATGCGCCACGCCCGTTGTCGCGTCCGCCGTCGCGCCCGCGAACGCGTTCACACCCACGCTGCCCGTCAGCGCATCCAGCCCCGGCGCGCTCTGGCCCGAGGCGCTGTGCCGCACCAGCACCGCAAGCCCGCCGCCGTTGTACACATACGGGCTCGAGAACGGCACGCTCAGCGTCGCCGGCGCGGGCCTGGCGAGTTCCGCCGCGACCGGCGCACCAACGCCAAACGAGAGCGCCCCGGTGCGCACCA
>JAIEQQ010000209.1 GCA_019747615.1 Phycisphaerales bacterium | reverse complement strand
TGAACAACGACGCCAACGGCTTCAACATCTCCGGCGTGCAGACCTTCGTCAGCATCGGCGACCCGCGCAACCAGGCTGAGATCGGCGGCACCCCGGGCAACACCAACCCGCGCATGCGCAACCCCGCCGCCGCTGCGTATCTGAACAACATCACCCGCAGCATCGAGGCCTTCGTCACCGTTCCCGGTAACGACGACACGATCTTCACGCCCGCTGAGTTCCTCGCCAGCCGCTTCATCCTCGTCGGCGCCGCGGAGTTCATCCAGAACCCGCTGAACCCCACCCAGCTCCTTCCCAATCCCGCGATCAACCAGACGCTGAAGAACTATGTCCTGACGACCAGCTCCCTGGGCACCGCCGCTTACACCACCTTCGGCACCGTCACCCGCGAGGGCCAGACCCCCGCCCGCGAAGTCGGCGTCACCTACTCCGACGGCGTGGCCAACGGCAACAACTTCATCAACCAGGCCGGCGCGGCCATCAACTACAACGTCGCCCTCCCCACCGGCAGCCGCAACCGCATCAGCGGCGACTTTGACGGCAACGGCCTCCGCAACGCCGACGACGCCGTCGAGCTCCTCAAGGCCGTCGCGGAGCGCGCCGGCGGCGCGCCGTGGATCGCCCCCAACGGCACCGGCCCGATCACCGGCTTGGGCACCACCGCCGTCATCGAGATCCTCGGTGACTTCAACTGCGACGGCAACGTGAACCGTCACGACGTCCGCTACTGGGCCGACGGCCTGGCCATCGCCACCACCGCCAACAACAGCGATGTCGCCAACATCGGCAAGCTCGACCGCAAGGCCGGCTTCACCGCGGTTGACGACGCCTTCGGCGGCAACTACTTCGGCACCGCTCTGGCCACCAGCGCTTCGTACGTCAACGGCGACAGCCGCGGCGACGTTGCCAACTCCACCGGTCGCGTGACCGCTGGCTTCCAGCCCATCGGCGCTGAAGGCCCCTCCACCGGCACCAACACCGTGCCCGTTGGCGATCGCAACCGCATCGACGCCTTCGACATCAACTACGTCTACTCGCAGTTCGTCGGCAACCCCCGCGTCACCGACGGCGCCCTCACCTGGTCCGTCGAGGCCGAGGCGGTCGGTGGCGACCTCTCGTGCGACATCACCGGTGATCGCGTGATCGATCAGGCCGACGTCCGCGAGCTGGTCATCGGCATCCTCAAGACCGACATGGGTGACGTCAACCTCGACGGCTACACCGACTGCGTCGACCGCAACATCCTCACAGCCAACCTGAACGCCCCCGGCATCTTCGGCTGGGCCCAGGGTGACCTCAACGGCGACAAGACCGTCAACTCCCTCGACTTCGACATCCAGGCCGGCAACCTCCGTTGCTCGCCCGCCGACATCGCGTACGACGACGGCCAGCCCCTGGCCAACCGTGGCGGCCCCGAGCTCGGCACCAACAACGGCGTGACCGAAGGCGACTACAACCTCTTCTTCAGCGTCTACTTCGACGCTGGCGCTGTCGCCGACATCGCCGATGACTCCGGCAACGCCTTCGCTCCGTACAACGTCGGCCCCACCGGCACGAACAACGGCGTGACCGAAGCCGACTACAACGTCTTCTTCTCGGTCTACTTCAACGGCTGCATCTGCAACTGAGCCGCGGTCACTGGCTGAGCACCACTGATCTGATCCGCTGACGATCCTCCACAAGACCCCGGCCCGCGCCGGGGTCTTTCAATTTGCCGCCGCAAGGCACACAAGCTCCGTACGGCAGTCCGCCGGAGTTGCCCAGTCCCCCCACATCGCCGTCGGAGGGTCCGCTCGCGGGGTGAACAGTCATCTCGACGGCGTGGCCGCGCTCGCGGCATGTGGTAGACTCAGCATGGGAGTTTCCCGTGCCCGAACTGGACCCAATCTTTGCGACGCGCACCACGACCCGTCTGCTGGACGCACTCCGGGACAACGCAAACGAGCCGGTGTGGACGCAGATCGACGCTCGCTACCGGCCGGTGATCCGCGGCCTGGCCCGGCGCATCGGCGTTCCCGAGGCTGAGGCCGATGACGTCGCCCAGCAGTCATTGGCGGAGTTTGTTCGCTGCTTCCGCGACGGACGCTACGACCGGACCAAGGGGCGCCTCAGCTCGTGGATTCTCTCCATCGCCCACCACACCAGCCTCGCAGCAATCCGGCGGCGGCGGCGCGATTCGGGCGGGGGTCCGGGTGCCGGCGGTGCGGCGCCGGGCGCGGGCGGGGCCGACGGTGTCGACCCGGCGGATCCGGCATCGGCCGAGCGGGC
>JAIEQQ010000548.1 GCA_019747615.1 Phycisphaerales bacterium | reverse complement strand
GTTGTTGTGCTTGCCCGAGCCGTTGATGCCGGCGAAGGGCTTCTCATGCAGGATGCACTGCAGGCCGTAGCGCGGCGCGACGCGCTTGAGCGTCTCCATCACGAGCATCTGGTGGTCCACTGCGACGTTGGCGTTCTCGAAGATCGGCGCGATCTCAAACTGGCCCGGCGCAACCTCGTTGTGGCGCGTCTTGACCGGCACGCCAAGGCGGTACAGCTCGCCCTCAACCTCGGCCATGTAGCTCAGCACGCGAGCGGGGATTGATCCGAAGTAGTGGTCCTCGAGCTGCTGGCCCTTGGGCGGCTTGGCGCCAAAGAGCGTGCGGTCACAGTGCAGCAGGTCCGGGCGGGCGAAGTACAGGTTGCGGTCGATCAGGAAGTACTCCTGCTCGGGGCCGAGGGTCGTGTTGATGCGGCCGACGCCCTGGTCGCTGCCGAGGATGCGGAGGATCCGCATGGCCTGGTTGCTCAAGGCCTCGATCGACCGCAGCAGCGGCGTCTTGTTGTCAAGGGCCTCACCGGTCCAAGAGACGAACGCGGTGGGGATGCAGAGCGTGACGTTCGGACCCGAGCGGTTCAGGAACACCGGGCTGGTGGGATCCCACGCGGTGTAGCCGCGGGCCTCGAACGTGGCGCGCAGGCCGCCGGAGGGGAAGCTGGAGGCGTCGGGCTCACCCTGGGTGAGGGCCGAGCCGGAGAACTGGCTGACGACCGAGTGGCTGCCGTCGGTGTTGATGAACGAATCGTGCTTCTCAGCGGTGAGGCCGGTCAGGGGCTGGAACCAGTGGGTGTAGTGCGTGGCCCCGCGCTCAACGGCCCAGTCCTTCATCGCCGCGGCGACGGTGTCAGCGAGCTGCGCGTCGAGCTTCTGCCCGCGCTTGATGGTGTTCATCAGGCGCTGGAAGATGCTCTTGGGCAGGCGCTGGCGCATGACCTTCTCAGAGAAGACGTCGCAGCCATAGAGGTCCTCGATCCGCTGGCCGGCGCCCTCGGTACGGGCCTGGTCACGCCAGGCGGTGGCGGCGGCGATCGCGTTGAATCGAGCGGTGGTCATGATTCACTCCACAAGCAAACACACACAAGAGGCTCAGGGCCACGAGGCCCGAAGCCGGCATGCAACGAGGGACCGGATAAGTGTGCCGGTCCGGTGATCGTTGCATACTCGGGTAGAACGTCAAGTGATCGGTCGATTGCGATCGGTGGTTCAGCCGACACGCACACCGCCCGGGCTCTCGTGCGCCCGGGCGGTGTGTCTGGCTTGGATCTCCGATCACGCTTCGTTCGGTCGAAACGGGGCTGATTACACCTTGAACTTGCCGACCAGCGTCGCGAGGCTCGTCGCCTGGCTGGCAAGCTGCGTCGCGGCCTCTGCGGCCTGCTGCGCGCCGGAGGTGCTCTCACGAGTCACCGCGTTGATCTGCTCGACGCTCTTGGCGATCTGCTCGCTGGCGGCGGACTGCTGCTGAGACGTCGTCGCGATCGACTGGACCATTCCGACCAGGCCCTTGCTGCTCTGCACGATCGTTTCCAACGCAGCACCGGCGTTGTTGGCCAGGTCCATGCCGCGAGTGACCTTCTCCGTGCTGGCACCGATGATCTTAACGCTGGAGCCCGTGCCCTCCTGAATCTCGCGGATGCTCTTGGCGACCTCTTCGGTCGCGGTCGTCGTCCGCTCGGCGAGCTTGCGGACCTCGTCGGCGACGACCGCGAACCCGCGCCCATGCTCGCCGGCCCGCGCCGCTTCGATCGCGGCATTGAGCGCCAGCAGGTTCGTCTGATCGGCGATGTCGT
Organism: Phycisphaerales bacterium; assembly: GCA_019747615.1. The sequence continues at coordinate 475 of JAIEQQ010000548.1, read as the reverse complement.
TGATGACGCCGATGATCTGGCCAATCTGCTCGCTCTTCTTGCCGAGCTCCCCCACTGCGTGGGCCGATTCGGTGACTTGCTTGGAGATGTCCTTCATTTCGGTGATGGTCTTGGCCACCACATCACCGCCGCCGCTGGCCTGCTTGCCCGAGGCCTCGGCGGCACCCGCGGCGTCCGCCGCCTTCTTTGCAACCTCGACGACCGACGAGGACATTTCCTCAACCGCGGCGGAGACCTGCGAGGTCTGCTCGCTCTGACGGGTGAGGCCCTGGGCCATCTCTTCAGCACTGGAGGCGATCTCGCTGGCCGCCGCGGCGACCTGCTGCGAGGCCGATGAGCATTCCTTTACAAGGCTCTTGAGGTTGCCGGTGACCTGGTTGAAGCTGTTCGCCAAGACGCCGATCTCGTCCTGACGCGTGGACTGCATCGTGGTGGTCAGGTCGCCCTGGGCGACGCGGTTGAAGAGCTTGACCAG
>JAIEQQ010000664.1 GCA_019747615.1 Phycisphaerales bacterium | reverse complement strand
GTCAGCGGCATGGCCTCGTTATCGGCACCATGGGGGGCCAGAGGTGAGCCGGAGGAATCGCCAAAGTCGCGCGATCATCGGGCCGATAACCCATGGCATGGCTCAAGGCACCGACCACGACGCCCCCGGGAAGATCTGCACGCTGCCAACGCTGCTCCGCCTGCGCGAGCGCGCCCAGAGCGAGGGACGCCTTGTCGTCCAGTGCCACGGCTGCTTTGACATCGTCCACCCCGGCCACATCCGCCACCTCCGCCAGGCCAAGGCCCAGGGCGACATCCTGCTGGTCAGCATCACCGGCGATTCGTCATACTCCAAGCGCGACGGCAAGCCCCTGATCCCCGAGGGCCTGCGCGCCGAGGGGCTCGCGGCCCTGGACTTCGTCGATTGGGTGTACATCGAGCAGAGCGCAACCGCAGAGGATCTGCTGAGCCGCGTGCGACCGGATGTGTACGTCAAGGGCAAGGAATACGAGACCAACACCGACCCGCGCTTCCTGCGTGAACGCCAGCGCGTTGAGGCCGGCGGCGGTCGCGTGGTCTTCTCATCCGGCGATGTCGTCTTCAGCAGCACCGCCCTCATCGGCGGCCTCGAGCGGTCCATCGACCCCTACCACGCGCGCGTCCATCAACTCGTGCGCGATCCGGCGCTGAGCACCGACAGCGTCAACTCGCTCATCAGCGCGATGCGCGGCAAGCGCCTCCTGGTCGTCGGCGAAACCATCCTCGATGAATACGTCCATTGCGATCAGCCCGAGATCGCCAGCGAATCGCCCGTGATGACCCTCCGGCCGGTGCAGCGCCGCACATACGACGGCGGCGCAGCGGTCATCGCGCGCCACGCCGCGGCTCTCGGCGCAAAGCCGGTCCTGCTCACCGCCCTGCCGGATTCGCCATCGAGCGAGGCCCTGCGTCGCCGGCTGAGCAACGAAGGGATCGAGGTCCGCTCGATCCAGAGCGAAACACCGATCGCGATCAAGCAGCGATTCCTCATCGGCCCACAGAAGGTGATGAAGCTCAATCTCGTGGAGCCGATGGTGCTCGACGCGTCGCGCCAGCAGGAGCTGACGACCGCGGCGATGCAGATCGCCGACGGCTTCGATGGCGCGATCATCGCGGACTTCGGCAACGGGATGCTCAGCGGCAGCGTGATCGAGGCGTTGTGCCGCGGGCTGCGACCACGCGTGGGCACGCTCGCGGGTGATGTCTCCGGACGCCAAAGCGGCCTGCTGGCGTTCGATGGTCTCGATCTTTTGTGCCCATCTGAACGCGAGGCACGCGAAGCCCTGCGCTGCTTCCAGGAGACCCTGCCCGCCGTCGCGTGGCAGCTCATGGAGCGGACGCGCGCCAAGCACCTGATGCTCACGATGAACGCCGAGGGGCTGATCGCGTTCGAAGAACTCAAGCTCTCACTCGACGAACTCGGCCACGACGCCAACCGCCAGCGCGTCCGCGGGCAGCACGTCCCGGCCCTGAGTGGTTACCCCGTTGATCCGCTTGGCTGCGGCGACGCGCTGCTCACCGCCGCGACCCTCACGCTCGCCTGCGGCGGCTCGATCCTCAGCGCCGGCTTCATCGGCTCCCTCGCAGCATCCATCGAAGCCCAACGCCTCGGTAACGTGCCAGTCAGCGCCAGCGACCTCCGCCAAGGCTTCGCCCGCGTCGCGAATGCCCGCCTGTCACTGGACGCGGGCACCCCCAACGCCGAGCCGCGAGTGGCAAGCGGAGCGTGAGGCGGAGCCTTCAGCCTTCAGCCTTCAGCCTTCAGCAAACAGCAAGCAGCACGCGGTGAAAACCAACCGGTTGCCATTCTGAAATTTGAAATTTGAAATCTGAGCCTCCTGCGTCACCGCCCCCCCCACCCCTCCCATGCTCTCCTACGTACTACCAACCCGCGATCGACCGGCCGAACTCGCCCGGACGTTGTCGCGCATCGGCATGCTCGATCACGATGGCCACGCGGCTGAAGTGATTGTCGTTGACAACGCGTCGCGAGCGCGCGTGACGGCCCCGCGCAGACTCGCCAACGGCGTGACAGTGCGCTTGGTGCGCCTGAATGAAAACCGATCCACCGCGGCTCGAAACGTCGGTGCGCGAGAGGCCGCAGGGCAGTGGATCGCAATGCTCGACGATGACTCTTCGCCGCTCTGCGGGCGCGGCGTGATCGAAGCCGCACGCAACGCAGACCCCGATACCGCCGCGATCGGCGCCGAGATCTTCCTCCCGCGCAATCACTCGCGCGAGAGCGCCGCGACCCGCGAATCCGG
>JAIEQQ010000336.1 GCA_019747615.1 Phycisphaerales bacterium | reverse complement strand
CCAGAAGGAAGTCGAGCCGGATGTCGGTCTTCGGATCAAGCCCGAGCAGGCCAAAGGTGTCCCATCGCGTCTGGAGACCGGCACCGGCGGTCGAGGAGTTCTCGACTCGGATGTCCTTCAACGGGAAGCGATTGACATCGCCGGAGAAACTCGGCCAATAGAAGAACGGGAGGCCGCCCAATCGCGGAGTGAGATCGCTGCCCGAGATCACCGTGCGATCATCGCGCCCCGGTTCTTGCGCAGATCGGGGCTCGCGCGTGATCGTCACGTCCTTGGCCGCGAGTGAAAGCAGCGGATCAAAGAACGCCGACGCGGAGATCCGCACGTCCGCGGCCTCGATCTGATTCACCGCGGTCTGGCGGATCTTTGATGCGCGCACATACAGCGGCAGGCCGATCGAGTCGTCGTACGTCCAGAAGACCGCGTCCACGAGTGTGGCGCGGTTGGCGCGCAGGTCGTAGTAAATCTCGTTCGCGCGCTGGTTAAAGCGGCCGTCGGAGGCGACGACATCGCCCTGGAGGTAGATGCCGCGAACCTTTTCCGCCGGGGCGCGGGCCAGGTCTTCAAGCGGGCCGGCATCCATGAACACGACCGCCCGCTGCGCTGAGAGTTGAAGGAACCGCCCGGCCCGCGGGTCGCTGTATTGGATGATCGCGCCGCCAGTGACCAAGAGCACACGCTCGCCCGCGTCGTTGAGCAGCGACGGCTCGCCCGCGGCGATCGTCACCACGCCCCGCCCGCTGAAGAGCGCCGGGCGCTGATCCACCGCGACGCGATCGGCCAGTGAGGGACCGCCATCGACCGCAGCGGCGCGGCGCAGCGGGGAGCCCGGCTCGAACGGCTGGCTCATGCCGGGGCGAACGAGCCCGCGCGTCGGCGGGAGGCTGGACAGCGCCGGAAGATCCGACGCCGGAATCGGCGGCGGCATCTCGGGATCGATCGCGTCATCCGGCCCTGCCGCGGCGGCGAGGAACGACGCCAAGCGAGCCTCGCCCTCGATGACCAGCGGGTCGTTGCTCCGCTCGCGGATGACGTTGTCCGCCGCGATGGTCGGATCGCCGTCAACGATGGCGGTCAGGAGCAGGCGGTCGCCGGTCTGCGAGCCGCCGGCTTCGGCGCTCGGGTCGCCGACGCGGTCGAGATAGATCGCGATCTGCCAGAGCGACTGGCCCGGGCGGCGAGTCGAGGGCTCCAGCGGCTCCATCCACACCACCGCCCGCGCGCTGCCGAACTTGTACAAGCCCACGCGGATTCGCACGTCGCCCTGCAAGAGCAAGCGCTGCGTGCCCTGGGGGCCTTCTTCCCTCCACGAGTGCGCCTGCTGGGCCACGAACTCCAGCGGCAGGTCCTGCGGCGAAATCTGGAACCTCAGCGAGCCGAAATCACGCCCGGACCCGATGCCCGTCGGCGCCGGGGCGATCTTGGCATTCGCGTTTGGCGCAGCGGTCGGCGTTTGAGCCCGAGCGATCGAACCCAGCGGCGCGATGGTGCCGCTTGCGAGCAAGACTGCCAGGGCCAAGCCGCGCGTCGTCGAACTGCGTCCCGTGCGAGCGCTGTGCAGGCGGCCAGAGGCGTCCGGTAGCGCGGGAGTACCGCTCATCACGGCGTGCGTGCGGCTGGCGGCGGCGCTGGATGTTGTGTTGGCAGTGGGGGGCAACGGGGCGGCTCCGAACCGAAGAGGTCGCAAACGGCGAATCATCGGTCGCGATGCTACGGTCTTAGACCGCCGGGCACAAGAGGGGGCCTGAGGGAAGGTCGGTGTGCATCGCTTAGGCGTGAGCGGCGGCGGGGCTTGACGCCAGGAGCTGTCGCGCCCGCGCGACGAGCGCCGGCTCATCGCTGCGGACAAAGACGCCGCTGCCCATGAACGCCCCGAGATAGTCATAGCCGCTTTGTTTCAAGTGCTCGATGATCCGGCGCGCGTCGGCGGCGGTCTCTCCATCGCCCTGCTCGACGAGCATGACTCGCGGCTTGTGCAACGAGAAATCCAGCCCGCGCAGGAGGGGCCACTCCCCGCCCTCGACATCGATCGACGCGAAGTCGATCGGCGTAGACATGTCACCAAGCGCTGCCGAGAGCGTCGTCAGCGGAACGGTGATCGACGTGAAGCGGCCCGATGAGCCCGAACGCGAGGCGTGGTCACTGCTGCCGGGCAGGTGCGAGAGCATGTCGCCGCCGCTGACCTCGCCGGCCCGCGCCTTGGTCGCGCCGACGAGAAACGTCGTCGTCGCGGCATGGCCGGGTGCCGCCAGAGCCGCGT
>JAIEQQ010000590.1 GCA_019747615.1 Phycisphaerales bacterium | reverse complement strand
AACTTGAGCGGGGGCGTCGTGCTCGCCGCTGGCGCGATGGGGGTGCGGGGGGTGCTGGGGCTTCATGATCTCCTGCATGACGGTGGTTGCGAACGCGCCGGGCGGCAGCTCGAAGGAGCAGCGGACAAAGAGCCCGTGCTCGTCGGCGCCGGCTTCGACATCGGGGTACATCAGCGGCACGCGCAGGGAGCGCCGGTCGCCGTCGAGCGTGTCGGGGTTCTTGCGTGCGAAGCGCAGCAGGTCCTCCTCACGCACGCCTTGCGAGTGAAGGGCGTCCAGCTCGGTAGTCAGCGGCAGGCCGGTGGGCTTCATCATGCGGGAGCCCCAGTGCGGGCCGGAGGGCGAGATGGCCAGGGCTTCGACGCGAGCGTGAGTCTCCGGGTCCGCGGCGGTCTGCGAGTCCACACTGAACACGGCGCCGCTGTCATGCTTGTACGCCAAGTCACCCTCGAGGATCGTGTTGAGCGTGTCATCGGCGAGACGGCGATCGAGCACACTGTTGAACACGGCGGATTGAAACGCAGAGATGAAGAAGCTGCGCTGCGTGGGGTTGATGGCGCGAAGGGATTGCTCGGGGGTGGAGCCGCGTGCCAGCGCGCGGAGGACGTCGAACTCCGTCGATGCGCCCGGCGGCATGCGTTTGAAGGCGCCGGTGTAGTCGCCGGCGGCGTAGAGATCGCGAGCCTCAAACTCGAAGGGGTCGGGCTTCTGGCCGGGATACAGGTGCGCGGGCTTGGGCAAGAGCAACTCATCGATCGCGGCCTTTGCGTCGCCCAGGATCAAATGTCGGCCCACGAGGTGGTTGTTGGCGAAGTAGCCGAAGCGCTGCTCGCCGGCGCGATTTGGCACGCCGACGCGGGTGAGCAGATCGATGACGCGCTTGGCGTTGATGACGGCGCGGATCTCGACGCCGCGGATCTTGATGGCGAATCGGTTGGCGGCCAGGTGCCCGCGCCGGAGCTTGTTGGTGTGCATGTCGGCCCAGAGGACCTGGATGCGCTCGTGCTGGAGGGCGGGGAAATCTTCGAAGGAGCGACCCGGGACGTGGACGGACATGACCTGGCGCGTGATGGCGCGCTTGTCCTTGAGGCCGGCGTAGCCGATCGCGCCGGTGGGCACATCAAAGTGGCGGGCGACGATCTGGACGAGCTGCGATGTCGAGAGGTTGACCTTCTGGAGGAAGAGGTAGACGTGCTCGCCCTGGCCAGCGGGCTGGTACAGGGGAACCTCTTCGACGATGAAGTCCTCGAAATGATCGCGCAGCCGCCCGCCGATGCCGGGGATGCTCTGTGATCGATAGATGCTGGGGCGGAGGTGGGGCGATTGGTCGCTGGCGATTTGACCACTCATGCCCGAAGCGTAGAAACGCTCGCGGGTCGGTGGCGGTATATTGAGCGGACAGCAGCGGCGGCCGGCCGAGGGATCGGCGAGTGGTGCGACGGGCGTCAACGGATGACACGCGAAGAACTTGCCAACCTGGATGACCTGGCCCTGATCGACCGTATCAACGGCGTCGGTGGCCGCGGACCGGTGGCGGCGGCGGCGTTCACGGTGCTCTACGAGCGACATCGCGACTTCGTCCTTCGCGTCGCGATGCGAACCTGCGGGCATGAGGGCGACGCGCTGGACGCGGCGCAGGACACGTTCGCGTACCTGTTCCGCAAGTTCCCGGGCTTCGTGCTGACGGCGAAGCTGACCACGTTTCTGTACCCCGTAGTCACCCATCAGGCGATGGCCAAGCGGCGCGCGAGGGCCAAGTCGCTCAGCGGGCAGGGCGGCGATGCCGACGGCGATCCGCTGGATCAACAGGTCGCAACGCCACGGGCCGAGGCGATGAGTGACTCGCGACTTCAAGACCTGCACGCGGCGCTGGCGGGGCTGACGCCGGTGCATCGCGAGGTGGTGATGCTGCGATTTGTCGAGGGGTTGCAGCTTGAGGAGATCGCGCTGGCGATGCAGGTGCCGCTGGGTACAGTGAAGAGTCGGCTGCATCTGGCCATCAGTGCGATGCGTCAGGATGTCGGCGTTCGGCGGTTCTTCGGGGTTGAGGCTGCCTCTGCGGGGGAGCCCGACCACATGCCGAGCGAGGGGCGAGCCGCGCGTTCGGCGACGGCAGCTCGTGCCTCTGGCGCACAGGAAAAGGCCGATTCTGCGTAGTTTCCGGGGTGTGCTGGAGGGCAAGATTCCTGCCGATTGGGTGAACGATTTGAGCGCCGAGCGCACTGAAGGATCGGATCGACGGAGCGTGTACGAAT
>JAIEQQ010000654.1 GCA_019747615.1 Phycisphaerales bacterium | reverse complement strand
CCGTTTCCGGCGAGCACGCCTGCCACTTGCCGTTGAAGTTCCACTGCGGATCCTGCGTGCCGACTTGCGGCACTGAGATGATCCGGATCGCCGGGAACTTCGCCGCGGCCTTCTCGATGTCCGCGTCCTTCGACTGGTTCACCGGCCACTGCATGTTCGACTGCCCAGCGCACACCCACACCTCGCCGATCAGCACGTCGTTGAACGTGACGGTGTTCTTGCCCTTGATGATGAGCGTGTGCGGGCCGCCGTACTCGTTCACCGGATCGAGCAGCACGTGCCACGCGCCATCGGGGCCCGCGGCAACCGACTTCGTCTGCGAGCCCAGCGTGACGGTGACCGCCTCGCCCGGCTCCGCCTTGCCCCACACCTTGTTGCGGATGCCTTGCTGCAGCACCATGTGGTCGCCAAACATGTTGTTGACCGAAACGTCGGCGAGACACGGTCCGATGGCGGCACACACAGAGGCCAGGACAACGATCGACAACCGCTGAAAGTGATGCTGCATGGCACAGAACTCCCGGAAAGGCCACCGGACGAGGTGGACGCAAGGATAGTTGCTCAACACCGCCAGCAAATCGGTCCGCGAGTGCGGGCAATCCCGCCGCGGCGATCGCTCTACCTGGGATGAGGTGCAGACACGCTTCGCGCGAGTTCGCCGCGCCGGACGGCCTGTGAAGACACCGCCCGCAGATCGATCCGAACAACCACGGTTTTCGACTCAGCGAACGGGCACACTGCCTGGAAGGCACCACAGGTTGGACTGAAGTCGGTACGCGATTGGCCGGTGACACGGTTTGGACTTGATGCCTTACTTCGAAAAGCTCAAACCCAGCTCATCGGTCCCAGGGTGACAGGACGCAGTTGAACTTTTCCATAAACACCGATGGCCCCGGCACTTGCCGAGGCCATCTGGTCTGCTAAGTCGAAGTGACAGGACACAAATCGACTTTTCTGTCGAATGGATCCGCCTCTGGGAGCCAGAAACGCGGTTGTTGCTGAACGTGAAACCTTGAAGCCGCAAAGTAGCGCTTCGGGGGCGGCAGGATCCTCTCTGGCGGCGAGAACTCAAAGAAACCTGGGCCTGTGCTGAGCGACGGGTTGCGCCCACCTCAAACGCTGAGGCGCCAAAGCGGATTGGCGCATTCTCGTCGAGTACTCCGCGTCTTCATCGCCAGGGATTGGCCAAGACAGCCCAAGCACGGCGTCTGGTCAGACCTCATCTGGCTTGTCCATCGGTTTCCATTCCACTCGGAGATTTCCCATGTTCGCTCGCTTTCCCAGCGTTCAATCCGTCTCTCGCTCAAAACGGTCATCATGCGTGGCGATCTTGCTCGCCTCGGTCGGACTGGCAGCGCCCGCCATGGCCAATGTGTGGTCGTGGAACGCCGGCAACGGCAACTGGACGACGGCGAGCAACTGGAGCCAAGGCACCGTTCCTGGGGTGAACGCTCTCGTCTACACCGACGTCCGGATCGGCAACCTGCCGGGCGTGCAAAACAGCACGGTTCTCATGGACCAGCTGCCGCTGGGCGCATGGCCCTTCGACGAGCTGCATGTCAGCAGCGGGATGACGCTCGACATGAACGGACGTGAGCTCGGCGGCTTGCAAGCTATCACCACGCTCACTGGCGCCAACAGCGAGTTGATCGTGCGCCACAGCGCGGGACCAAACTTCCACGACCTCAACACTGACGGCTTCACGATGGGGGCCGGTACGCTGCTCAACCTTGCCGACAATGGGCGTATTCGCACCAGCTTTCTGAACTCTTCGGGTTTGGTCTTCGGGCGCGGCACAGTTCACGTTCTGGGCGGGGGCCCTGCGAGCCTCGTCAACAACGGCACCATCCAGGGTTCCGCCAACGCCGGGCTCACGCTGCTGCAGGAGGGTTCGGGGCGATTTGATCTTGACGGCACTTCGGGCAATGGCCAGCTGCTGCTGGCATCGCCCTTCAGCCAACTCACGATCCAGGGCGACACGCTCGCCGACGCCTTCGGCGGCACGGTCACCATGGGCTCGGGCTCGCTTCTGAACATGAACATGTCAAGCGGTTGGACCGCCGACGCGAGCAGCACGTTCAATGTGTCCAGCGCGATCGTCGGTGCCGCGGCCCAGATCGACGGCGGGCACTTCACCTTCGGCGGTGATCTCAACATCGGCGGCAGCCAAGGGCACCTGCGGGTGCTGGCGAACGCCACGATGACGAACACCGCGGACGTCGTCCTCGGCGCCGCCGACCGGCTCGAGTTTGAT
>JAIEQQ010000540.1 GCA_019747615.1 Phycisphaerales bacterium | reverse complement strand
TCCAGCACCTCGAATCCCGACATGTCGGGCAGCCGAAGGTCGAGGACCACGCAATCGGAGGGCGCGCGCCGCAGGCTTTCGAGCGCCTCATGGCCGGTCGCGGCGGTCTCGATCTCGATGTCATCGTGATCGAGCAGCTCCTTGATGCTCATCTGCTCGGCCGGATTGTCCTCCACCACGAGCAAGCGCTTGCGCCGCGGAGCCGCATACTCCTTGATGCGTCGGAGCGCGGCATCAACCCCCTCGGTGGTGGTCGGCTTGCTGACGAACGAGAACGCGCCCCGCGTCAGGCCGTGCTGGCGATCGTCGTCCAGGGTGATGATCTGCACCGGGATGTGCCGAGTCAGCGGGTTCTGCTTGAGCTGGCTGAGCACGCTCCAGCCGAGCATGTCGGGCAGGAACACGTCGAGCGAAACCGCAGTCGGCTGATACTGCTTAGCCAACTCAAGCGCGTCGCCGCCACGCATGGCGACCACCACCTTGAATCCCTTGTCGCGCGCCAGGTCGACGAGCACGCGGGCGTAATGGGGGTCGTCCTCGACGATCAGCAGAATCGAATCGCCCGGCTCGATGCTGTGGCGGTCGTCGGGAATCTGCTCGATCGGCCGCTCGGGCACGATGATCGCCTGTCCGGCCAGTTGCGTGGACGCCGCGGCCGAAGCTCCTCCGCCGTGGACCGACGTGGCCCCGACATATTTGAGCGGAAGGTAGAGCGTGAAGGTGCTGCCGACGCTTGGCGCGCTGCGCAACTGTATCTCGCCGCCGAGCAGACTGGAGAGTTCGCGGCTGATGGCAAGACCGAGGCCTGTTCCGCCATACTTTCGGCTGGTGGAAGCGTCGGCCTGCTGGAAGGCTTCGAAGATGATCTTTTGCTTTTCCGGCAGAATGCCGATACCGGTGTCGGACACCTCGAAGGCGACCACGCCCTGTGCCTGACTCAGAACCGGATGCGTCGGCGTCCAACCGCCCTTCACCGACGAGACCTTGAGCTGAACGCCACCGCGTTCCGTGAACTTGAAGGCGTTGGACAGAAGATTCTTGAGCACCTGCTGCAGTCGCTTGGAGTCGGTCACGATGCTCCGGTCGAGCGCGGCATCGAGGTCGATGTTGAACGAAAGCTGCCGGGTATCTGCTTCGTGCCGGAAGGGACGGCCGACCGCGTCTAGCAGGCCGAGGAACGGAATCTCCTCGGCCTCGACAGTGACCGTGCCGGACTCGATCTTCGACAGATCCAGGATGTCGCTGATGAGGTTGAGCAGGTCGGTTCCCGCGCCGTGAATGGTGCGGGCGAATTCCGTCTGCTTGGCGGTAAGATTGCCACCCGGATTGTCGGCGAGCTGCTGACCGAGGATGAGAATGGAATTGAGCGGGGTGCGCAATTCGTGCGACATGTTGGCGAGGAATTCGGACTTGTACTTCGAGGTCAGCGCCAGCTCGGCCGCCTTTTCCTCCAACGCGCGACGCGCCTGCTCGATTTCCTGGTTCTTTCGCTCTACTTCCACGTTGCGCTCGGCAAGCTGCTGCGCCTTCTGCTCGAGCTGATCGTTCGTCTGCTGCAATTCGCGCTGCTGCGCCTGCAGTTCGGCCGCGAGCTGCTGTGACTGCTTGAGGAGGCCCTCGGTCTGCATCGTGGCTTCGATCGAATTGAGCACGATGCCGATGCTGGAAGTGAGCTGTTCCAGGAAGGTGACCTGCCAGGGCGTGAAATCGGCGATCGAGGCCAGCTCGATCACCGCCTTGACCTGGCTTTCAAACAGCACCGGCAGCACGACGACGTTGCGGGGCGGCGACTGGAACAGGGCCGAAGAGATGGCGATTGGGCCGTCGGTGGCGCCCGCGATGTCGGAGATCAATAGGCGCCGCTTGTCGGCGGCACACTGGCCGACCAAGCCCTCGCCGAGCGAAAGCGTCGCCGGGTGGCCGTTCGGCCCCCGGTCCGCATAGGACGAGAGAAGGTTGAGTCGCGGCGCCCCTTCGCTCTCCATCTGGTAGATGACGCCTTGCTGGGCATTGACCAAGGGGGTCAGCTCGCTCAGCAGCAGGCGGCCGACGGTCACCAGATCGCGCTGCCCCTGCAGCATATTGGTGAACTTGGCGAGATTGGTCTTCAGCCAGTCCTGCTCGGTGTTGCGCTCGGTCGTCAGGCGCAGGTTGCCGATCATCGTGTTGATGTTGTCCTTGAGCTCGGCGACCTCGCCGCGCGCCTCCACTTGAATGGAGCGCGTCAGGTCTCCCTTGGTTACCGCCGT
>JAIEQQ010000442.1 GCA_019747615.1 Phycisphaerales bacterium | reverse complement strand
TCGCCCGCGAGACGATCAAGGCCTTCCGCAAGGACGTCACCGCCAAGTGCTACGGCGGCGACGTGAGCCGTAAACGCAAGCTGCTGGACAAGCAGCGCGAGGGCAAGAAGAAGATGAAGTCGGTGGGCCGCGTGGAGATCCCGCAGGAGGCGTTCATGGCGGTTTTGGATCAGACGGAGGATTGAGGCGTGGATCCGCTCGTGCTTTTGCTCGAGGATGACCGCAACCGGGTAGACCGGATGCGAGCGGCGCTTGGGCCGCAGGTTGATCTGCGGGTGTGGTCTTCGGCACGACGGATGATCGATGAGTGCGCGCCGCTGTTGGACGCCGCGGCGTTGATATCGCTTGATCACGATCTTGAGTCGGTTGATGGTGACGATCCGGGTGATGGCGTTGAGATGGCGAAGTACCTGGTGACGACGCAGAAGGTCTTGCCAGTGATCATCCACACAAGCAATGCGGAGCGTGGGCGGTGGATGGTCGGTGAGTTTGAACTCGCAGGGTGGCCGCTTCGTCGGGTGTTGCCGTTTGGAGAGCGGTGGATCGAGACGGAGTGGCTGGCGGAGGTGCTGGCTGTGATTGGGGAGCGTGCGTGAGCGGATCAATGAAATCGCGAACGACCAAGCTGAAGCCGAAGACGAGCGGGTGAAGTTCGTGTTGACGTTCTGATGCCGGCAGTGTGGAGGCGTTTGCATGAAGTCGCGCGACAAACCGGAGAAGTCCACGCCGAAGATGGTGCCAAAGACGAGCGATGAAGTCGCGGTGCTCATCGGCAGCGGCCGTACGCTGACCAACGCGATCAAACGCGCGGTGAAGGAAGCTCGCGCTGAACACCGTCGGTCGGCGCGGCGGTGATCGATCGGTGAGGTTGTGTTGGTTTGGAGGGATCGCTGAGAATCGCACTCCACCGAGACTCACTTATGGCGCGTGTGCCAAAGGTTCTTCGAGCTACTCGCACGTGGGCACCGTTTGTGCCGGGGATCCTCACGTCTGTGGTTCCGCTGGTGTGGGTGCTCGTGATCGGGATGCCGCGTTCGGTGTGGGTCGCAGTGCCAGTCTCTGTGACGATCATGCTCTTGGGGGGCGTCTACATCTTCTTCATGTTTCGTTGGTCCAGACGATTGGGGAAGACGATCCGCGATGCGAAGGGTGCGGTGTGTGTTGATTGCGCGTACCCGCTCGACCAACTGCGCGAGCCGACGGTCTGCCCGGAGTGTGGGCTCGCGATTCCGGCGGATCGGCATGCGTCGGTGTGGCGTGAGCATCAGTTTGACTGCTGACGCGCTGGAAGCAACGGAGGGCACCGACTTGAAGACAGGTCGTTGGTGCGGGTGCTTGCAGGTTGGCCTGCGCCCGCCTCGGCGAGGCGGGCCACCCGGAACCGGCACTATGCTCCTGCACCCACACCGAGGACACACCATGCGATTCACAGTTCTTGTCTGCGCGATTCTCACACTGATGCTGACCCTCACCGGCTGCTCCACTGCGCCGCAGACTGAGAGCGGGCGGACGGTGTTGCGTTCGGAGTCTGATGCGGCGCTGGCCAAGGCGCAGGCGAACGATCCGACGTTGACGGACCCGATTCGGAAGGCGCTCGCGTACGCCGTGTTTCCGACGGTGGGCAAGGGTGCGATTGGTATCGGTGGGGCGTACGGCAAGGGCGTGCTCTACGAGCGTGGCGTCATCACCGGGTATTGCGACCTTGCTCAGGGGAGCATCGGGTTTCAGCTCGGCGGCCAGTCGTACACCGAGATCATTCTGTTCAGCACGCCCGACGCGGTGTCGCTGTTCAAGAGCGGGAACTTCGCGTTTGACGCGCAAGCGACGGCGGTGGCGCTGAAGTCTGGCTCGGGCGCCAATGCCAAGTACTCCAGCGGGGTCGCGGTGTTCACGATGGATGAAGCGGGGCTGATGTACGAGGCCTCGATCGGGGGGCAGAAGTTCAGCTTCTTGCCGAAGTGAGCAGGTGCGTCGTGTTTAACGCCCCATTGATCCGGCTTTGCGGATCAGTTTTGCTGGGCTTGCGGTACTCCAAGTGCACTGATCCGCAGGGCCGGATCAGTGGCACGCACTCCGGATCCAGCCTGGAGGCCGCCGCGGATTCAAAAAACACCGACCTGCGGGCAGGTCGGTGGCGAGGGTGCTTTTTGATTGGTCTGCGCCCGCCTCGGAGAGGCGGGCCACATGGGGTTGTTACTGCTGCGAGGCGAAGTCGAGGCCGCGGAGGCCGCCTCGGGTCCAGCGCATTT
>JAIEQQ010000599.1 GCA_019747615.1 Phycisphaerales bacterium | reverse complement strand
CCGTCCCCTCCGTGTACGCTTTCCTCCCCACCCCCCACAAACCCCAATCCCCCGCCCCAACCGACACCCCACACCTCCTCAGGCATCTCACTGACTTCGCATTCCTTGAATCTTTTTTCCCGGTCAAGGGAACCTCCCCTATTGACACCGCGAAAAGACCTGATAGATTGTCCCGTCCCCGTCCCTGGCTGACGCGATCAGGAACTGCAGCGGAGATCAGTTCACATCGCACTCATCGGCGGCCTCCACCGCCAAGGCTCATTCCGGCACCCCTCGGCCCTTTCGCCGATACCAAGTGCCACTGCGGGCCCCAGTCTCGTCAGCCGACATCTTGAGGGCCCTCCGCCCGTGCGACCGTTCGCGATTCTGCCAAGGCTTCCGCCGAAGCGCATCGTCCACGACTCCCACGAATCGGAGCAGTGCCCACCAGGCTGACGCCGAGTGATCGCGTTTCGGGCCGAGTTGTTTCGATGGTGCCGCCGTTCGTTGTGGGAGCTCCTCCCATCTCGTTCCGGCCATCCCTCACACCACTCAACCCGCCGCGGCGATCCACGGAGACCTTCGCGAAACTGAAGCGATCCGCACCCGGCACCCGCGGCACTCCCCCGCCGCCGGCTGGTCTTGTTGACCCTCCTCCGTCCGTTTGATCGACGGCCCACCCCGCTTCCGGCGGGCCGGGTTCGCTCGCCCAAACTCACGCTGAGATGGCAGGCAAGAGCCCGCCGCGTCCCGTCTGATCGCCTGACCTGTCAACCGGTCATCGCGTCACGGGCCGCCCACCGAACAGCCCGATCTGTCGCCCCAGTGAAGTGGTGTGCAGATCGGTGCCCCGGATGGACCCAACGTCAGCCCTGGTTTGGCTCACCCACACCCTGTCCCGGGGCGTGCGGCAGCGAGTCGGAACGTCGGTTCGATCGGTTGACAGTCCTCGCAGTGGTCTCAGACTTGGTTGGGTTTCGGTCCTGAATCGTTGAGTTCTGAATCTTCTCGTGGTGGAGACGCCCGGCCCGCAGCGTGCGAGTCGGCAAACAACAAACAATCCCGGCGTCCTGGGCATCGTCGCTCAGATCTCGCCGGGGCATCATCGGAGTTCCAAATGAAGAAGCGTGGCTTTACACTGATCGAACTGCTCGTCGTCATCGCGATCATCGCGCTGCTCGTCGGCATCCTCCTGCCCGCCCTCGGCAAGGCCCGCAAGTCGGCCCGCCAGCTCAAGGACGGCACCCAGACCCGCGGCATCCACCAGGCCATGGTCACCTGGGCCGGCTCCAACAAGGAGCGCTTCCCGCTCCCCAGCCAGCTTGACCGCAGCAACTTCACCATGGCGTCGACCGGCGCTGGCGACCTTGGTCAGCGTCCCAAGGACAACACCGGCAACATCCTGTCGGTCATGATCTGGAACAACAACATCACCCCGGAAATCTGCGTTAGCCCCGCTGAGGCCTCCGGCAGCGTGAAGGTCGATGACGGCTACTCGAACGCGAGCCCCGTCGGCGCACCGACCCCGGCCAGCGCGCAGTGGGACCCGAAGTTCGCCGGCACCCCGGTAGACACCACGGCGAGCGGTGGCAACGGTCGTCGCACGACCGGCATTGGCAACAACAGCTACGCCCACGTCCTTCCCTTCGGCGCTCGTGAAGCCCGTTGGCGCGACACCTACACCGCCACCGAGGCCATCATCGGCTCGCGCGGCCCGCAGTACGATGCGGACGACTTCGCCAACTACGCGACGGCTGGTTGGACGCTCATCCCCGGTGCAACTGGTGTTGACTCCGTGACGTTGAACATCCTGGGCAGCAAGAACGCCTGGGCTGGCAACATCATCTACAACGACAACCACGTCACCTTCGAGACCCGTCCCGACCCGATCGAGACGACCTATCGCCGCAACGGCGTCGGCGCCGGCCTCGTCGTTCCGGACAATCTGTTCGTTGACGAAGAGGATGACGCGACCGGCGGCGGCACCGCAGGTGCGGCTGGCATCACCCGCCGGACGAACAACTTCCTCCGCCCGATCGCCCTCGTTGCCGCCAGCGGCAGTGGCACGACGATCAACTACACGATCACGCCCTGGCGCGACTAAGTCGTCAGCGTCCGTGAGAATCTCTTGTTGATTCACAACGCCCGGGGAAACCCGGGCGTTGTCTTTTCCGAACTCAGTGTGCCTTGAGTGATGGGCGGCGTGGCATTGAACGTGCCACTTCTATGAAGACCTGCTGGAAGTCAAGCGGGGAGTCTCATTCTTC
>JAIEQQ010000723.1 GCA_019747615.1 Phycisphaerales bacterium | reverse complement strand
GGGCGTGATAAAGATCCACGTTCCGTGGCGCTTGATGTCCCGCACCATGCTGACGAACGCCGTGTCGGCGGCGTTGTCCACCTGGATGCCGGTGGTCAGAACGTCGCGGCTGAGGTAGATCGGCTGGCCGCCAGGCGGGACGAGCACGAGCCCTTCGTCGGTGTGCACAAGGGCCGCGCCTTCGCTGACGCCAAGGAACGACGCGGGGCCGGTGCACCCGATGTCGTCGGAAAGTCTCGAAAGCTCCGCCCCAAGGACGGGGTCTCCGGACAGCGCGTAGAGCGATCGGCGTGCGCCCAGCAGCAGGCGGTTGTTCGCTGCGACGTACCCGCCCAGCAGCGGCTCGCCGACCTGGCCGGGGCCTCCGGTCTGCAGAACGAACGCCTTGCCCGTGTCGTCGGCGGCCGCCGATGTGTCCATGTCGGTTTCGTCGCCGATCCGGCTGGCCTTGCCGATGTTGCCCTCGAGCAGCAGCAGGCGGTCGTTGTAGCTCAGGGCGACTTTGGCGGTGGTGCGTCCCGGCGGCGTGTTCAGGGCGGACTGTCCGGGCATGGTTCCGGCGGTCAGCTGGAAGAGCTCGGCGGTCATGGTGACGGCGTCGAACTTGACGATGCTCGTTCCGTCAACGATGAAGGCCTGCTGGCGAAGCTCCGCGCCAATCACGCGGGCCGAGGGGTCGAAAAACGTTCCGATCGCCCTGGCTCCGCCGCGGCCCGAGTCGCTGGCGTACAGCGTGCCTCCGGCGACCCACCACGCGACGTCGGCGAGCGTGCTGAAGGTCTGCGTGAGGAGGTACAGGTCCGCCGAGCCGACCCGCGCGAGGTCGGTGCTTGTGGAGAACCCAATGGTCGAGAGGTACGCCAGGTCGCCGTTGGTGTTGTGCGTCAGGATGGCGGTGGTGCTGCCGTTGAGGTACACCGTGATCACCCCGGCGTTCCATCGCACCTGCAGGGTGTAGTTGTCGCCGGTGGTCAGTCCATGCGCCGCGGTCTGCAGGGCCGAGCCGGCGGTGCCGTTGGTGACCTTGCGGACGACGATATTGGCTCCGGTGCCGCCGGTGGTGATCACCTCGTAGCAGGTGTCGAGCAGCGGGCTGCCGTAGATCCGAACGCCGACGGGCTTGGCCGGGTCGACCATCCCGAAGACCGCGGCGCCCTGACCGGTCATCGCCGTCGAGAAAATCCACACCTCGGGCGCGCTGGGCGTTCCGGTCTGAAGCCATCCGGCGTTGTCTGCTGCCCATGCCATGTTGCGTTATCCGCGTTCTCGCTCGCGCGTCGGCGGCTTTGGGTCGTCCATGTGCATGACGCGGATCACTTGTGCCTGCATGCGTTCAGCGGTCGCCAGCGTGTCTCGAAGGTTGCCGCTGGTCGCCTCGAATCCCTTGGCGATCGCGACGGTCTGCCGCATCTGTTCGTCGCGGCTCGCGCGGGCCGCCTTGATCTCCGGCCCCAATGCGTACTTGTAGACGAGAATGAAGGCCGCGACCCCCAGCACGATAAATCCGCCGATGGGTCCGAGGATTTCCATCGACTTTGTAAGTATGGCGGTGTGCGCGTCTGGTGTCGGGGCTGCGGCTTGGGCGAGAAGCATGGATAGTCCTGTGAAGGTTGGGGGCGGCGGCCGATGCGGTCACGGCGTCGGCAGAACGAACGACTTGATGATTTCGACCGCACCCTTCGCGGCCGCGTCGCCGAGCTTGGCCTGGGCCTCAATCTGCGCGAGCAGGACGGCTTTTTCGTTGTCGCTTGCCCGCTGCCACTGTGTCACGAGGGCGACGATGCCTTCGTTGACCGCTCGCTGCACGGCGGAGTTGCTCGTGCCGATCTTGGCGATCTTCATCGTCGACGGGTCGCCCTCGGGTCCGAACACGATCTCAACGCCGGCAATGTCGAGGTCCGAGGCGCCGGACAGAAGGCCGCGCAGGCGGCCGATGGTGAATGCTCCCCGCTGTTTGGCGGCTCCGCCCGCGTTGGTCTCCCACAGTCCGTCGTCGGTGAGCTTGGAGGTCTCGACGGCCAGCGGCCCGCTCGTGGTGGTGGTCAGCTGGCCGATGACCGCCGCGCTGTGCGTGCCGGTCGGCTCGTTGAGCGTCACCGGCGTTTCCTCGTTGATCGCCAGGGCGGTTCCCGGCTTGGCGGCGCATCCGAAAAAGACGGCGGCGATTGCGGCGGCGACGATGACAAGGGGTTGGGGGTAACGCATGCGTGATCCTTCGTGCGGGGTGAATGGTCGGATG
>JAIEQQ010000549.1 GCA_019747615.1 Phycisphaerales bacterium | reverse complement strand
CGCCGTTGCGATTGGTGAAGATCGCGGCGGTGCCGTTGAAACGCTCTTCGATCTTCATGTCGATGCGATGATCACGAACCGGCAGGTTGTTGAACTTCATCGAGGTCCAGCCGGTGGGCAGCTTCGGCTCGGTGCGAAGGGTGTTGCCGGGGGAGTCGGGCGTGAAGTCCAGGAACAGCATCACGCTGTCAACATAGAAGCTCATCGACTCCCAGGCGTTGGGCCACGCCGTCTGGAGCGTGAAGTCGGGCTGGCCTGGGTAGAGCAGCGAGTTGGACGGGGCCATCTGCTCGGCGCCAAAGCCGATCGGGCCGTTGTGGTCCGCGGCGCGGTTAAGACGGAAGAGGTGGTTGTCAATGTCGGCCTTGCCGGGCGTGAAGTCCTGGCGCATGGCGTAGTACGCGCCGTACCAGAGGGTCGTCAGGAACCAGGGGCCCGCGGGCGTGTTGCCCAGGGCGCTGTTGCCCCAATAGCCGTCGCCCCAGTAGCGATCAATGAGGCCGACGAAGTCCGAGGCGTTGTTGATGAACTGGTTGGGGAAGCGGACCAGCGGGTGCGTGTTGCCGAAGCGGTCTTGCGCCACGCCGTTGATGCGATCGATGATCTTCACAGCGCGGGTGTCGGTGGCCAGGTGGGTCTCGAACGGGTAGACGATGCCGAGCATCGAGATGTCCGAGGCTTCGCCGTTCCAGAAGAGCTTGTCATCGAGGCCGGCCTTGATGCCGTTGGCACGGTTGATGAAGTCGTTGGCATCAGCGGGCTGGCCGATGGTGCCGGCGATGGTGGCGGCGTCGCGCAGGCCGCGCACGATGTTGGCGTTGGACATGATGAACGTGTCGTACTTGTCCTCCCACACGTTGTTGGAGTACATCATGAACGTCGAGGCGCCGGGGTAGCTTTGCCGGTGGTTCAAGCGTGTGCCGTCGTTCTTGCTGGTCTGGCTCATCGCGATCGCGGCGTCCTTGACCACCGAATAGGTCGTGTTGGCGGGGTTGCCGGCCTGGGCCTCGATGAGGTAGTTCGCGTCGCCGTGGACCTTGTAGTTGTAGAGGACCATCCACGGGATGACGGCGGTCTCGTCAACCTGCGGCGCGCCCCAGACGGTGAAGCCGTCGGTGGTGTACTTCTGCTTCCAGAAGCCCTTGCGCGTGCCGAAGAACGGGCTCCCGCCCGCGGCTTCAAAGCCCGGCGTATTGCCGTTGGTCCAGGTCTCAAAGTCGCGGAACGTCGTGTCGCGCAGGAATCGCGTCATGCGATCGACAACATCCGTGTGACCAACTCGCGCCAGCGTGACGCCGGCCCACGCCATATCGCGCGGCCAGACGAACGGGTACGCGCCGTTGCGGAAGCCAGCGATCAGGCCGCCGGAGCGCTCGTCAAAGTGGAGCATCGTGCCGAGGATGCCGCGATCAAAGAGCGTCTGCAGGCGTGCATCGGGCAACTCAACCGTGACGCCCTGATTCAGGAAGTTCTGCCAATACGCGTCGGTCTGACCCTGCCACGTGGCGGTGTTGCCATCGCGGAACCACTGGATGACCGAGGACATCTGCGTGTTGTAGACGCCGGGGCCGTTGATGCCCGCGAACGCGTCGCGACCGGCGGGGCGCTCGAAGCCGCCGACGACGATGAAGTTGACTTCAACGTCCTGATTCGGCGGGAGCACGACCTGCTGGCCGATCCAGCCCTGGCCGTTATCGCCGGAGGTGTCTCGCCACGCGTCGGAGGACATCGTGCCGCCAGTGCCGTTGACAGCGGGGACGGTCTTCATGGCGGCGGCGAGGAAGACCGAGACGTTCTTCTCGTAGCCGCCGAAGGTGGTGGGGTTGTATTCCTGACCAAAGCCGATGGAGCCGGTGTTGGTCACGACGCGATAGGTGTTGTCGCCAGCGATCATCGCGCCGAGCAAGTCGGTGGACTTGAGCATGAAGTCGTAGTTGTCACCGCCGTTGAGGGCCGGATCCATGTACATATAGACGTTGACGGTCTGGGTGGTGGGCTGGTTGTTGCGCAGGATCATGCGCTTGATGGTCATGCCCGGCGAGCCGTTGGGGGGCGTGTTGACGCCCTTGGGCGAGAAGTCGTGCTGAGTGATGGAGATGTTGCGGCCGGCGCGCACAAAGGTGCTGGTGGTGGTGATGGTCTGGGTGCGGGGCTCGTACTGCTGCTGGATGTTGGTGAACTGATGCTGCTGCTTGTCTGGGGTTACGGTGAACTGTTGCTGCTGCTCCTGGCC
>JAIEQQ010000414.1 GCA_019747615.1 Phycisphaerales bacterium | reverse complement strand
GGCCATGAGCCCCGCCGTGAGGTACTGGCCGAAGCCCGGCCAGCCGAACACCGTCTCGGTGAGTACCGCGCCGTCGAGCAAGCCGCCGTAGGCGAGCACGATCACGGTCAGGAGTTGTACGCTGATATTCTTGAACGCGTGCATCGTCACCCGCCATTCCGACAAGCCCTTGATGCGCGCGGCGGTGACGTACTCCTGGTTGAGCTGGTCGAGCATGAAGCTGCGCGTCATGCGGCTGAGATACGCCATACCGCCCGTGGCGAGGATGACCGCCGGAGCGATGACGTGACGAAAAGCATCGAGGGCGATCTCCCACTCGCCCGCGATCATGGCATCGACGAGCGTGGAGCCAGTGATGCTGGGGACCACGCCGAGGAAATGCAGCGACACGCGCCCCGAACCGCCGATCCAGCCGAGTCCCGCGTAGAACACGACCAGCACCATCAGACCGAGCCAGAAGTTCGGCACGGAATGAAACACGAGCCCGAAGAAGCGTACGACGTGATCTGCCCAGCCATTGCGATGGACGGCAGCGACGATGCCCATTGGCACGCCCAGCAGCACGCCGCCGATGAGGCCCAGCGTGGCGAGTTCCACCGTGGCCGGGAATACGCGAGCGATGTCCTCGATCACGGGGTGGCCCGTGGCGATGGCAGTGCCGAAGTCGCCCTTCAACAGATCCGACACGTAAATGCCGAACTGAACGTGCAGCGGCTTGTCGAGCCCCAGCTCCTTGTACACCTTGTCGTAGGTCTGCTGATCCGCTTGCTCGCCGACGATCGCGGTGACCGGATCGACCGGCATGACCCGGCCGATGAAGAAGGTGAGTGCCAAGAGTCCCGCGAGTGTCACCGTCACGGTGACGAGGGTGCGACCGAGCCCGACGGCGCGTTGATGCCAGCGGCGGTCCGCAGCCATTTTTAATGAAGACGCGACACTCCCCTCTCCCGCGTGCGGGAGAGAGGTCGGGGGAGAGGGATGGCGCCGACGCACATCATTCTGAGGCCTGCCGCGGCGCTAGTCCTTCTCCACCGCAACGAAATTCGTGGCGATGAGGTTGCGCTTGAACGTTTTCACGCGCTTGTGCAGCACCGTCACCGCCTGGTTCTGGAACATATAGATCATGGGCGACGTCGCCAGGTGGCGGCGCTGCAGCTCGTGATACATCTCCAGGCGCTTCTTCTGATCGCGCTCCACCTGCGCAGCACGGATCGTATCGTTGATCCACTGGCCGGGGTCCCACGAGGCACGCCAGGCGACCGACAGCGTGTTCTTCGAGGTGTCGCTGTTGTCGGTGTTGTAGGCGTGACGCAGCATGATGTTGTTGGCATCCGGGTAGTTGAAGCCGTAACCCGCCATGTAGATCTCGTAGTTGCGGTTGCGCGCCCGCTGGAAGAGCTGCGAGCCGACCATCTGCGTGAGCTTCAGCTTCACGCCGACTTTCTCCGCATTGGCCTGCAGATGCTGGGCGAGGTCGACGCTGGGAAAGCCGTTCAGCACGATCAGCTCGGCCGCAAAGCCGTTGGGGTGCCCGGCTTCCGCGAGCAGCGCTTTCGCCTTGGCGAGATCGAGCTTGTAGGGCTTGAAGCTATCGGGCAGCGCACCGAAGACGCCCGAGGGCACCGGGCTTTGCCGCACCTTCGCATCATTCCTGAGCAGCGTCTTCTCCAGGCCGTCGTAATCGATGAGGTAGCGGAATGCCTCGAACAGCTTGGGATTGCGAAAGCGCGGGTCTTTCATGTTGAACATGAAGTACTGGATGCGCAGGCTGGGCGTGTACATGAGGCGCACGTTGGGATTCTTCTCTAGCGCGGCGAAGTCGGCCGGATCGATGTCGAGCGCCATGTCGATGTCGCCCTTCTCCAGCATGAGCCGCTGTGCGCCGGCCTCGGGCGTGTGACGCACGATCATGCGCCGGATGTTGGGTTTGTGACCGAAGTACTCGTCGTTGCGTTCCAGCATCAGGATTTCTTGCGGGCGCCACTGCGTGATCCGGAAGGGGCCGACGCAGGCGGTGTTGGTCGCGAGCCACTTGCGACCGAGATCACCGTCGACTTCGTGCTTCGTGATCGTCGCGCGGTCGAGCACGGCCGAATTGCGGAAATCCGACAGCGCGAACGGAAAGAGTCCGGGCGAGAACGGCCGCGGCGGCTTGATGGTGATCGTGTACGGATCGACGATCTTCACTACCTCGTCGAAGTTCTTCGCGTTTATGTCCCACTCGCGGATAC
>JAIEQQ010000360.1 GCA_019747615.1 Phycisphaerales bacterium | reverse complement strand
ATCCGCCGCGAGGGCCGCCCCGACGAGACCCGCCGCTCGCGCACGGGCAGCACCGTCAAGTTTGACATGCCGTTCCCGCACTCCGGTACGAACCTCGTCGAGGTCGAAATCGAGACGGTGCCGGGTGAATTGACAGCGGCCAACAACCGAACCGTGATCGAGGCTGAAGGCGTCCGCGAGAACCTCAAGGTGCTGCTGGTGTCGGGTGAGCCGCACGCCGGTGAGCGCACGTGGCGCAATCTGCTGAAATCCGACGCCGCCGTCGATCTCGTCCACTTCACGATCCTGCGTCCGCCAGAAAAGCAGGACGGCACGCCGATCAATCAATTGTCGCTGATCGCCTTCCCAACGCGCGAGCTGTTCTCCGAGCGCATCAAAGACTTCGATCTGATCATCTTCGATCGCTACCAGCACCGCGGCATCCTGCAGCTGCTCTACTACGACAATATCGCCCGCTACGTGCAAGGCGGTGGCGCGCTCCTCGTTGCCGCCGGTGACGATTTCGCTGGGCAATCGAGCCTTGCCAAGACACCGCTTGCACCAGCCCTCCCCGCGAGTCCGACCGGCCGCGTCATCGAAACACCGTTCAAGCCAAAGCTCAGCAGCGACGGTCAGAAGCACCCTGTTACGGTTGGCCTCCCCGGTGGCGCCGGCGAGACGCCGAGTTGGGGCCGCTGGTTCCGTCAGGCGGAAGTGCGCAACACGCGCGGCCACACCATCCTTGAGGGCGCTGAGAAGGCCCCGCTGCTCGTTGTCGAGCGCAAGGGCAAGGGCCGCGTCGCCCTGCTCACCTCCGATCACGCTTGGCTTTGGGCGCGCGGCTATGAGGGCGGAGGCCCGCACACGGACCTGCTGCGCCGCCTTTCGCACTGGCTGATGAAGGAGCCCGACCTCGAGGAGGAGCGCCTCATCGCCACCGCGCGCGGTATGAAGCTGACGGTGGAGCGCCGCTCTATGGGTGAGAACGTCGCGCCCGTAAAACTCTCAGCTCCGGCCGGCGAGGAGAGCGAGCTGACACTCGACACAGTAGCGCCGGGCGTCTGGCGCACCACGGTCGATGTCAAGTTGCCTGGGCTCTACAAGGTCCAGACCCCGAGCGGCACCGAGACGCTCACCGCCGTCGCGCACGCCGGCACGCTCGACGTTCGTGAGATGACCGAGGTCGTCGCCACCGAGGACCGCACCAAGCCAATCGCCGACGCCACCGGCGCTGGCGTGTTCTGGGCCAAGACCGCGGGCCTCGTCCCTGGCACGTCGTCGATCGAAGTCCCGCGCGTCACGATGCTTTCGGGCGCGAAGGTCCTGGCTGGCTCCGGCTGGCTCGGGCTCAAGGACCGCGAAGCCTTCGTCACCAAGGGCGTCAAGCTGACCCCGGTCTACACCGGCTTCCCCGCGCTATTGGCCATCATTGCACTGCTCGCCCTGGCTTGGTGGCGCGAGGGCCGCTGACCTTAATTTTGAAGCCGTATCGACATGGCGGGTGATGAGCGCGGCGGCCTCGGCGTGGCGGTTGATTTCCCAACTGTGCCACCCGCCGGGCACGATCTGCAGCCGCGCGCCTGGGATAAGCCTGCCCATCGCATGGCCCGCCGCGACAGGAAACAGCAGATCGAGCTCTCCCCATAGGATGAGCGTCGGGGCCTTGATGCAAGCAAAGCTCGCCGACAGGTTCTCTCGCAACGGGATGTCGGCCGTTCGGATCAGCGCTCCCCGCCCGCGGACGACATTGGTCCCAAACGACCGCGCCATCGCGAGCCCCGGCCGGGTGACCCCATAGGTTGCGGCCTCTGCAACGAGTTCGCGCACCCGAGCCAGCGCCGGATACTGGGCACTCAACAGCGGCAACCCCGAAGCATCGATCAGCGTCAACGACGCCACGCGATCTGGCGCATCAGCCGCCACCATCGCCGCGATCCCGCCGCCGGTCGATTGCCCCGCGATGTGTACTGTGCCCAGTTGCTTCTGGTCGATCAGCGCGATGATCAGTGCGGCAAGTTCGCCATGCGAACCATAGCGCCGTACCGGCCGGTTCCAGCACAGGCCTGGGATGTAGGGCGCGATGATGCGGTAGGGTCCGGCTAGCGCCGTCAGTAGGTCGCGGTAGGCTGGTGGTGCGAGACCCCAGCCATGAAGAAAAACCAGGGTGGGTTTCCCCGCCCACGAAGGATCGCCATCGTTGCCGACCTCCGCCGTATCCCAGACCGGTAGCGGCTGACCTCCGATATCAA
>JAIEQQ010000141.1 GCA_019747615.1 Phycisphaerales bacterium | reverse complement strand
GCGGCGTGGGGTCTGGGGCTGGTTATGCCGCCAGCGGACGCACCGGGGTCGGGGGGTGGGGGTGGGGGGTAGGGGTGCGAGCGGGGGCCAGGAGGCACAGCCATGCGAGATTGGGAAGGCGGCGGCGAAGGGGCGGCGGTTGATGGCCGGGAGATGGCTTCACTTGGCGCGGCGAAGGCGTGGTTTCTTCGCTACCAGCGTGAGCATGCGGCGCGACTGGGCGTGCTCTGGAACTACTACCGCAATCCGCTGAGCGCTTCGTGGTGGGCGGGTGCGGCGCGGGGGCTGGCGGCGCGTGCGGGGACGACGGCGGGAGCTCGGGCGGCGCAGGAGCGCGGACTGCCGCGACGGTTCTTTGGCACCGGGCGGCTTCGTGCGGTGGAAGAGGCGGGGTTGGATGAGCGCGGTCGGCGCGAGATCGTGATTGAGAACGACATCGCGTGGCGCGTTCACACGATGGTGGACTTTC
Organism: Phycisphaerales bacterium; assembly: GCA_019747615.1. The sequence goes on along the minus strand of JAIEQQ010000141.1, from coordinate 1,757 downwards.
TGTTCAACCGTCCGGTGCGATTGACGAGCACGATCGGTGACGAGCAGCGCGCGGCGCGGATCGGGCGGGCGATCGAGATTGCGTGGGAGGCCTCGGGGGGCATGGGGCTCTTGCAGGACGCGGCGTTGCTGGCGCACGTGTATGGGCACGTCGATTTTCTGGTGCGGCTGGAGGAGCGCGAGGGCGATGATGGCGGCGATGATGAAGCTGAGACGGCCGATGCGGATGAGGCGATCGCAGAAGTGGCGCGGCGCGTGCGAGTGGAGATTGTGGACCCGATGCGCGGGGCGCCGCGTGTGAGCGAGGAGGACTATCGACGGCTGCGGGGGTATGTGCTGCGTACGCGGCGCGAGGTGGACGGGGCACGCGGCGAGTGGGAGGTGTTCACCGAGGTGTTCCAAGCGGGCCAGCGATCACTGTGGCGGCAGCGTGAGAACGAGCGCGGCGAGGCGATCGGCCAGGCACAGTTGATCGAGCGCGGGCCGAGTGTCGGCGGGCCCGACGGCGTGCCGGTGGTGCATGTGCAGAACGTGAGTCAGCCGTTCAGCTACGAGGGGCTCAGTGAGGTGGAGGGATTGATCGCGCTTCAGGACGAGCTGAACACGCGGCTGAGCGATCGAGCCAATCGCGTGACGCTGCAGTGCTTCAAGATGTACCTGGCCAAGGGTGTGGAGGGGTTTGAGAAGACGCCGGTGGGGCCGGGGACGGTGTGGACGAGCGAGAATCCGGACGCGTCGATCGAGTCGTTTGGTGGCGATAGCGCGACGCCGAGCGAGGAGACGCACATCGATGAGGTGCGTGAGGCGATGGACAAAGTGAGCGGAGTGCCGCCGCTGGCGGCGGGCGTGGTGCGGGCGAAGATCGGAAACCTGACGAGCGAGAACGCGTTGCGGGTGACGTTGCAGGGGCTGCTGACGCGCACGGCGCGCAAGCGGGTGGCGTGGGGGCGAGGGATTGGCGAGGTGTGCCGGATTGTGCTGGAGATTCTGGATCGTGAGGGCGTGCTGAAGACGGCGCGGGCGGAGCGCGGGGTGAATGTGGAGTGGAGCGATGCGCTGCCGCGAGATGTGGCCGATGAGCTGCGAAGTGCGCAGGCGAAGGCGGAGCTGGGTGTGGAGCGGGAGCGGGTGCTGGCGGATCTTGGGATTGGCGCTGGCAACCGCGGCGTGGAGTGAGGCGGGTCGAGCATGAACGTGAACGTGAACATGAACATGAAACGGAGGCCTGAGGGGATTGGGTGTTGAGGTGTGATGGTGTTGATTGGAGCGATGGGGTGTGGTGTGGGTGTGGAAAGGGGGTTGGCATGAGTATCAGTGCGAGTGAAGGCGCGGCGGGTGCGGGGGCGAGCGGGGAGGCAGTCGGGACGCCTGCCCCACAGAGCACAGGGGTCGGGGTTAGTGGCGCGGCGCGGGATGCTGCCGATGGCTTGGACGCGCGGCTCAGCGCGCTGGAGAGTGCGGTGCGGAGCGCCGGGGAGACACTGGCGAGCCTGGAGCGTCAGCAGGTGATCGAGCGGGCGCTTGTCGAGGCTCGAGCGATCGCTCCGCTCACGGCGGCGCGGGCGCTCGCTGGTGCGCTCAAGGACCGGCCCGGCGTGTCGATCGAGAAGCTCGTGAAGGAGCTGCGTTCCACGCGTCCGGAGCTGTTCAGGCCTGCGGGTGGCGGGGCGGGCGCACGGCGCGGCGGCGCGGGGGTCATGGGGCCGATTGGTGCGGAGCGGAGCGGCGGCGAAGCGACTGGCGCGGCGCGTGATGACG
>JAIEQQ010000366.1 GCA_019747615.1 Phycisphaerales bacterium | reverse complement strand
GAGCACGACCGCGAGAACGATGAGGCGGGAGCGGGTCATGGTCGTCTCTTCCTGCATTCGGGGCACACATTCATCCCCGCAAGCCCGCGAAGGTCGTACCCGCACTTGCCGCAGCGATGATGAGTCCGGTTCCGGCGTCGTGTCGCGATGGTCCAACCCATCCACAGGGTTAGGCACGCGGTGATCCCGCCGTAGAGATGCGCTTCGCTCCGGTCCGGCTCCACGTAGAAACCGGGGGGTGCGCAACTCCATCCAAACGGGCTTTGCTGCTGAACCGAAACGATGGTCGCGGCGGCGATTGTCGCGCAGAGAACCAGGAAAACAAGGCGGGGCCGCGTCATGAATCAACCCTCCCGCACTCCGGACACGGCCGCTCCTCAGTGCCGCGTAGGTCATATCCACAATACTGGCACTGCCACGGCTTCAACATTGAGTCCCGGACACGAGCGAGCAGCCATCGGTTGAACCTTCCTGCAATCGCTCCGCTGATCAGCATCCCTCCCCAGACGCAACCAAAGAGCATCCCGTCATGACGCGGAAACGCGAGGGCTGCGACTCCTGCTCCCAGCGCGCCGAAGGCGATGGTGAACACAGCCGTGATCAGCGTCACATACGCGAACCCCACGAACGTCATGCGTCCGCTGAGCAGTGTCATCGCCAAGCGCTGCCGCCAAGAACTCATGCTCGCACCTCCCCACATTCGGGGCACCGGTCGGCCGGGATGCCACTGAGATCGTAGCCGCAGTGCGTGCAAACCGATGTTGGTGCGGGTTCGAGCGCCCAGTCTCGCGCAATGATGACAACCAGTGGGACTCCAACGATTCCGGCGATCGAGGTCATGCAGCACGGCAACGTCAAGGCCCACAGCAGAGATTGCGGATTCAGCACAAGATATGCATAAAGTGTTGGTGCCGACAAAACAAACAGCCAAACGGCAATCTGAATGGCAGTCCATGCTCTTCGGCGGTCACGCCGAACGCGTCGTTTCATCTGCGCGTTTCCGGCTTGGGGGCGATGTTGCTGTTCCGAATCCGTCTTACCTCCTCCAACCTCTCCTTCATCACCTTCTCCGCCCCAAGCCCCTCCGGCAGGTAGTACCGCTTCTCCACCCCCAGATAATCCTGCGAAGTCACGCCGCCGATGCTGGTGCGGGTTGTGGCGTCGTGTGAGTATTCGTAGCCGCGACCGCCGAGGTTCGATGAGCCGACCGAGGCCACCTTGTGGCCGTCCTGGATGATCTGCGGCACCGGGATCGTCCGCCCCTCGCGCACGTCCGCCAGCGCCGCGTCGATCGCCTTGTAGCTCGCGTTGCTCTTGGGGGCCAGGGCCAGGTAGATGGCGCACTGGCTCAGTGTGATGCGGCACTCGGGCATGCCCAATCGCTCGGTCAGGCTCCACGCCGCCTCGGCGACCATGATGCCGCGCGGGTCGGCGTTGCCGATGTCCTCGCTGGCGAGGATCGCCAGACGGCGCGCGATGTAGCGCGGGTCCTCGCCCGCTTCGAGCATTTTGGCGATCCAGTAGACGGCGGCGTCGGGGTCGCTGCCGCGGACGCTCTTGATCATGGCGCTGATGGTGTCGAAGTGCTCGTCGCCGTCGGCGGAATAGACGAGGGCCTTGTGTTGGATCGACTGCTCCGCCGCGGCGAGGTCGATGTGGATCCGAGGTGGCTCGGCTCTCCGAGCCGAGTCCGCTCCTGATGGCACCGGTCTCCGACCGGTGCTGACGCCGACGTGCGTTTGGATGGAAGAGGCCGAAGAATCGGGCGTCGCGCCAGACACGGGTCGGAGACCCGTGCCACCAGGAGCCGTGCCACCAGGAGCCGTGCCACCCGATGCACTCAGCACCGCCACTTCGAGCGCCGTGAGCGCGCGGCGCGCATCGCCCTCGCTGAGTTTCGCCCAGTGCGCGATCGCCTCGTCGGTGACGGTCAACGGAAGCCCGCCGTAGCCGCGCTCCCGATCTTCGATGGCCCGTCGCACCACCGTCTCCACGTCCGCCTCGCTCAGCGGCTCCAGCCGGAACACCGTGCTGCGGCTGACCAGCGCGCTGTTCACGGCGAACATCGGGTTCTCCGTCGTCGCCCCGATCAGCGTCACCTTCCCCCGCTCGACATCCTCCAGCAGCACGTCCTGCTGCGACTTGCTGAAGCGGTGGATCTCATCGAGAAACAGGATCGTGCGATCACGCCCCGCGGTGTTTTCCAGTC
>JAIEQQ010000198.1 GCA_019747615.1 Phycisphaerales bacterium | reverse complement strand
TCTTCGCGTGCGATGCGAGACGAGAGGCGGAATCGCGCAATAGACCGCGATACGAGGCCCTTGCGCGGCGCGAAGATCACCGCCAGCGCGAACTGCACCCCCGCGACGACCGCGATCATCCCCGCGCTGGAAACATACAGCTTCACCGCCAGCACGCAGCCGATGATCGCGGCTGTACCGGCGAACACCGCCGAGAGCGCGAGCATCCGCGAGAGCCGATCGGTCAGGAGCTGCGCCGTCGCCCCCGGTGCCGCCAGCAGCGCGACCACGAGCACCGAGCCGACGGACTGAAAGCCCGTCACCACGGTGCCGGCGGTGAGCGTGAGCATCACGCCGCTGTAAAGCGCGACGTTGATGCCCAGCGCACGCGCCAGCGCCGGGTCAAATGTCACGAGCTTCAATCGTGGGAAGCACACAACGACAAACGCCAGCGACACCACGCCCACCGGCACGATCGACAGCAGCGCCCGCGGCATCTCAACGCCCATCACCGAAACACTGTCCAGCGCCAGGTACTCAAGCTGCCCGTACAGCACGCAGTCCGGATCAAAGTCCATCGCCCGCGGCACAAACGACAGCATCACCACACCGAGCGCAAACAACACAGAGAAGACCACGCCCAGCGACGCATCCTCCGGCACTCGCGCGTAGGTCTTGACACACGACGACAGCCCCGCAGTGAGCAGCCCGATGACCAGTGCGCCGGCGAGCATCCAGAGAGGGTCGCGTGTGCCACTGAGGAGGAACGCGCCGATGATCCCAGGCAACAGCGCGTGGCTGATCGCATCGCCGAGCAGCGACATTCGACGCAGCACGAGGAAGCCGCCAAGCACGCCGATCGGCACCGCGACGCACACGCCGGTGGCGATGTTCTTCATCTCGTTGATCGTGAGGAACTCGTTCATGCGCCGGCTCGCTCTGCGCGAACGCGATCAAGGATCTCTCGGCGCGCGCGACGATGGCGAATGATGCCGGCGATGACGCCGCGTCGCGGGGCGATGAGCACGGAGACGACGAAGATGCTCCCGGCGCACAGGACGATCATCGGCCCCGTTGGCCACGCCGATCCGCCGGTGCCGGTTGGCGCTGGCAGCACGGCGCTCAGGCCCGCGCCGATGACGCCGGTCGCCCCGCCGATGGCCCCGGCGAGTACGAGCATCACGCCCAGTGACTCCGTCCAGCATCGCGCGGTCGCGGCGGGGATGATCAGCAGCGCGACGATCATCAGCAGGCCCACCGCGGGCAGGCCGATGATCGTGCAGACGCAGATCATCGCCAGAATCAGCGCGTCAAACGCACGCACCGGGCGGCCGAGCCCGCGGGCAAAGTCGGAGTCGAACGTGACGAGCCGAAGCTCCTTGTACAACAGGATCACGATGGCGACGACCATCATCGCTGCAACGCTGATCGTGAGCGCATCGGCCCACACCATGCTCGCGGCCTTGCCGTAGATGAAGCCCTGGATCCCCGCCTGATTGCCAGCAGGCAAGTTCTGAATGACGCTCAGCAGCACAACGCCGAGTCCGAAGAAGCAGCCGATGACCATCGCGATCAGTGCGTCGTCTTTGACGCGGGTCACGCCGTGCAGCAATCCGATCACCGCCGCCGCCGCCAGACCCATGATCAGCGCGCCGAGCAGAAACAGCGGCAGGCTCCGCTCGCCGACGATCAAGAACGCCAGACAGATCCCCGGCAGCGACGCGTGGGCCACTGCGTCACCCAGCAGCGCCCGCCGTCGCAGCAGCGCGAAGCACCCGACGACGCCGCAGGCGATCCCCAGCGCCCCCACGCCGAGTGTCACCGTTCGGCTCGGGCCGTCCTGCATCGTGATGAAACGCAGGAACTCGTTCACGAAGTGCCCTTGTCGATTGCGCCGAGGATCGAAACGCTGGGTGCCGGCCCGCTCGCGGCGTTGGGTGCGCCGCTCGGTGCCACCGCCCGCCGCATCGCCTCGCCCGCGGCGTCCAGTGGCGTCAATCGCCCGGCGTATGTCCGCTGCAGGTTCGCCGGCGTGAACACCTCCGCGACGGGGCCGGCCGCGATCAAGCGGGTGTTGAGCAGGACGACGCGATCAAAGTACTCCGCGACGGTCTGTAGATCGTGATGGACCGCGATGACCGTTCGACCCTGGGCCCGCAGCTCGCGGAGGACATCGACGATGGCACGCTCGGTTGATGCGTCGACACCGGCGAAGGGCTCGTCCATGA
>JAIEQQ010000503.1 GCA_019747615.1 Phycisphaerales bacterium | reverse complement strand
CCCCTCTCCCGGTCTCTCTCCGCGTACCTCCGCGCTCCTCCATCCGCTCCGTGTACTCGTCCCGCGGTCTTACCTCTGCGTTTCTCTGCCCTCTCTGCGTCCCCTGCGTACTCCGATTCTGGTGCGACCACTGAGCTTGCGCTCAGGGCTCCCTCGATCCCTCGATCTCAACCCAGATCATTCTCCAGCACCACACGGTATCGCGCCTTGCCCGACTTCAGGTGCGCGATCGCCTCGTTCACCTTGCTCATCGCGAAGGTCTCGATGATCGGCGACACACCGGTGCGATGGGCGAAATCCAGCATCCGCGTCGTGTTCGCGGGGCTGCCAACGGGCGAGGCGCTCAGCGATTTTTGTCCGATGATCATCGGGAACGCGACGACCGGGATCGGCTCCGCCACCGCCCCGACGATGTGCAGCCGCCCCTTGGGCGCCAGCGCATCGATGTACGCCTGCCAGTTGAGCTTGACGTTGACGGTCACCAGGATGAAGTCCAGCTTGCCCTTGACCTTCGCCAGGTCCGCGTCGCTGGTGCTGTTCACTGTGTGATGCGCGCCCAATGAGCGGGCTTCCTTGGCCTTGGATTCGCTGCTGGTGAACGCGTAGACCTCGCAGCCCCACTTGTTCAGGAACTGCAGCGCCATGTGCCCCAGCCCGCCGATGCCCACGACGCCGACCCGCGCCAGCGGCGTGATGCCACACTGGATGATCGGGTTGAAGACGGTGATGCCGCCGCAGAACAGCGGGCCCACTTTCGCACCATCCATCCCCTCGGGGATCGGCACCGCCCACGCCCAGTGTGAGCGCACGCGAGTCGCAAACGCGCCGACGCGCCCGACGATCGTCGCCTCAGCAGTTGCGCAGAGGTTGTGATCGCCGCTCATGCACGTGAGGCACGACATGCAGCTCCCGCTGAACCAGCCGAGGCCCACGCGCTCGCCCACGCGACGGCCGTGGACTTTGGATCCGACTGCGACGATCGTGCCCGCCGCTTCATGCCCCGCCACCAGCGGATATGACGACATGCCCCAGTCGTTGTCGAGCATCGAGAGATCGCTATGACAGATCCCGCAGTGCGTCACCGCGATCTCGACCTGCTCGTCACCCAGAGGCCCCAGATCAACTTCATGTCGCTCGAGCATGCCGCCGGCAGACTTCGCGGCCATCGTCATCACGCCCATTGTTGAACTCCTGAAAACCTAAGGATGATTCGAACGCGTTGCAAGAGCCGACTGATCCGGACAGGCTCGTGGCACGCCGCGAACACACCGATCGCGCGAGCGACACTGTGCCGGCGAGTGAGGTCAGATGCACCACGATGGTCGTCGTTACGAATTTCGTTCGTCGACAAAAAATGGCCGATTCGGGGCGGAGATCGTGCGGTTGTCGGCAGGCCGCTCCGCGGCCTCGTACGCTCGCCCTGCCATGGCCACTCATCGTCTTTTCGTCCCCAGCCCATCCCCTTGGCCAACGCCCCCAGCCGGCGTGATCGTCCGCGGCGACGAGGCCCGACACGCCCTGCGCGTCAAGCGGCTCCGCCAGGGTGAACGCGTCGAGCTCATCTCCGGCGACGGCCTCATCGCCCGCGGCGTGCTGGCGGAGATCACCCTCTCCAAGCGCGACGACGCCCTCCGCATCGACATCACCGAGGTGTACCAGCAGCCCACACCCCGCGTGCGACTCGAAGTCTGGTCCAGTGTCCCCAAAGGTGGCGAGGCCGGCGAGATGATCGACATGCTCAGCCAGCTCGGCTGCGACACCTGGCGGCCGCTGACGTGCGAGCGATCTGTCGCTGGCGCAACAGAGAACAAGGTCGAACGCATGCGCCGCGTGTGTGTTGAGGCGGCCAAGCAGTGCGGGCGTGCGCAGTTGATGAAGATCGGCGAGCCGATCACACTTGTTGAGGCGATCACTTCGCTGCGCGAGCGACGATCGGACACACGTGGGCTCGTCTGCGACGCCGGCGGCGACTCGATCCAGCATTTGCAACTGAACGATCCAGCCATCTCGCGCATCGTCGCGCTCGTGGGGCCAGAGGGCGGCTTCAGCGTGCCGGAGTTTGCGAGCATTCGCGATGCGGGGCTGGCGACGGTGCGGCTGGGGCGGCGCGTGCTGCGGATCGAGACGGCGTCGGTCGCGGCCGCCGCGATCATCGGCGCGATGGATGTCGGCACGCCCGAGCCCTCGCACCAGCCAGAT
>JAIEQQ010000712.1 GCA_019747615.1 Phycisphaerales bacterium | reverse complement strand
GCCGAACATCGGCTGGTTCGAGGGGCGCGACAACCTGCGCGACTACCTCGCGTCGCTCGACCGGATCGTCGAACGGGAAGTGAACCTGGTGTTGCCCTCGCACGGACAACCCTTCGCGGGACACCGCGACCGCGCGGCGGCGACCCGCGCGCATCACGACGAACGTTGCCGCCTGCTGCGCGACGCTCTCGGCCCCGACGAGCGGACGTCGCATCAACTCGTCGGCGCTCTGTGGCCCCGCGCGCTCTCGCCGTTCAACTACCGTTTCGCGCTCGACGAGATCCTGGCGCATCTCGAGTATCTGCGCGGCGAGAAGCAGGTCGCGGTGCGCCGCGCCGAGCGATTGCTCTACTGGCGCTTGGCCGCGTAGCGAAACACGAGCAACGTCAGGTCATCGGTCGGGGCGGCTCCGCCAACGTGCGCGACCACCGCCTCCTTGATCCGGTCATGGAGCGAACCAGCGCCATCGGCCGAAGCGCCATTCGCCAGTTCACGCACCCGCTTGCGCCCGAAGGCCTCGCCCGCCGTGTTCCGCGCGTCCTCGACGCCATCGCTGAACAGCACCACCGTATCGCCCGCGCCGAGATCAACGTGCGCCGATGGAAAGTCAGCCCCCGGCATCAGGCCCACGGGCATCGCCGTTGGCTCGAGCCGGTGAACCGAGCGATCGGCGCGGATGAGCAGCGGCGGACCGATCCCGGTGTTCGCGTAATGCAGGCGGCCGCCGGGCTCGAGCGCCGCCAGGAAAACGGTGACGTACTTCTCGCCCTGCGTGCGCTCATGCAGAAACTCGTTCAAGCGGCTGAGCACCGCGGGGATCGCATCGCCTTCGGGACGCGCGGCAAGAAAGGCGCCTTGCAACAGGCCCGCGAGCAGCGCGGCGCTCGGACCCTTGCCGGACACATCGGCGAGCACAATCGACCAGCCGCCCGACTCGAGCGCACGGACATCGTAGTAGTCGCCGCCCACCTGCGCGGCGGGTAGCGTCGAACCAGCCGCCTCGAACCACTCGTTCGACGGCAACGTCTTGGGCAGCAGGCTCTGCTGGATCGAGCGCGCGACCGCCATCTCCTCTTCGATGTGGCGGCGCTGGCGATCGTCTTCAAGCAGCCGCGCGTTCTCGATCACGGTCGAGGCTTCGAGCGCGAGCGTCTGGATGAGTTCGCGGTTGCCCGCCGACATGTCGGCCGGAGTGAGGCGGGAATCGAGATAGAGGACCCCCACCGTGGCGGCCGCCGTCTCGAGCGCCTGCGTCTCGTTCACTTGTCCGGCCCGGATGCGCACCAGCGGCACACAGATCACGCTGCGGAGCTCGAGTTGGCCGACCGTCGTATTCAGATCGACGCCCGCCGTGGGATCGAAGCTCATCGTGAGCATGTCGCGCCGGGATTCGAGCGCTTGCTTGATGAGCCTCGTGGGAACGCGGAGATCGGACTTCGGCAGCGGCCGCTGGCTGCAATCGCGCGCTACTGCGATCTCGAGCTCGCTGCCGTTGGTCAACAACAGGAAGCCGCGTTCGGCGCCCGTGATGGTGAGCGCCGCATCGACAACCGCGGTGAGGACTTCATCGAGCGAGAGCGAACTCTGCAGGGCGCGCGCCACTTCGACCAGCGAACGGAGCCGCGCGAGGTTCTGGGCGCCGGCCGGAACGGCCGCCTGCGAGACCTGTGTCATCAGGTTCGCGAGCGGCTCTTCTTCCTCAAGGAAGTTCGCGCGATAGCCCTGATCGACGCCGAACTCGATCCAGTCGCCGCTCTTGAGCTTGGCGCTCTCGACTCGCTGGCCATTCACCAGCACGCCGTGGCTCGATCCGAGATCGACGATCGCGAAGCCGCTGCCCTCGCGGATGATCTCGGCGTGCTTGCGCGAGACGCGGCTGTCGCGAAGGACCAGGTGGTTGTCGGGTTGACGCCCGATGGTGAAGGGCAGGGTGTCGAGGGCGTGGCGGCTGCGTCCGCCGGACGGATGCTCGACCAGGAGAACGGGTAACACGCCGGTTACTGAGCGCGAGCGACGCGGGCGCGCGGCCCGAGCTTCGCGGCCTCCTCGATCTCGCGGGCGCGCAGCGCCTGGCAATGGGTGCAGTAGCCGCCGATCTCGGTGCGGGCGATCAGGATCTGGAAGCCGAGCGAGGTCTCGATGTTCTTGCGCAGCTTCTGAATCGGTTCGCCGAAGTACTCTTCGACGCGGCCG
>JAIEQQ010000480.1 GCA_019747615.1 Phycisphaerales bacterium | reverse complement strand
TGCGCCCGAAGCGCCGGTCGCCGCGGCGGCCATCGCCACGACTAGCGCGCCCGCTCCCGCTCCTGCACCCGTCGCCCAGGCGCCCGCAACGATTGCTACGGTCGCTGCGTCGCCAGCCTCACCCGGCGCGGCCGCAGCTCCAGCCGCACCGGCGGCGCCAAAGGTCAAGCTCATCGCAAAGGTCGGCAAGCTCTTTGCGCCTGTGTTCCTGAAGTTCAGCTCGCTGGTCGAGCCGCTGGCGATCAAGCTCGGCGGGCTTTCGCAGCCGGCGCGCCAGACGATCGGCTGGATCTCGCTGCTGACGCTCTTTCACGCCGTGATCGTCTGGGCCTACGTGCTGCTGAAGACTCCCGGCGCCGGTGGCGAGCCCTCCGAAGCCGATCCACGCTTGATCGTCTCAGACGAGCAAGCCGCCAAGGTCGCCGCCGCCGTCGCCCATGAGCACGCGACCAAAGCCGCCAGCGCTCACGCCGCGCCGGACGCGCACGGCGCTAAAGACTCGCACGGCGCCGCGAAGGACTCACACGGCGCGCCGAAAGACGCGCACGCCAAGCCGGCGGCGAAGGCCAAGGGCGACAGCCACGGCGCGAAGGATCCTCACGCCAAGCCCGCCGCGAAACCAGCCGCGAAGGCCAAGCCCGCTGCCAAAGGCAAGCCCGCCGACGGGCATCACTGATGCGCTGTAGAGCCGTCTCTCGCTTTCATTCTCGTGCGGAGCTGTGCCCGTGTGCTATGGACCCGCGTTGACGCGTGCACTTGCGAGCTTGAGCCCGTGGCTTCGCAAAGCCTCAGCCACGGCGTCCAAGATCGCGGGACTCAACGATCATCCGCACGAATCGCTCAGTCCGCGTCGTCATCATCCGCATCGATCTCCTCAACCGGCGGCGACATTCCCGCCGGTGCCGGCGGGCGCGTGTAGCCAAAGTCCGGGTCGCTCTCGAGCGCCGTGACTGCCTGGCGCAAGCAGCGCCGGCAGATCAACGCGTCATCCACCACCGGGCTCTGCCAATACAACTCCGCCCGCCGCTCAAGGCACATCGTGCACCCCGGCCCCTGGCCCATCATCTCCTTCAGCGGACCCGCCACGCCCATGACGCCTTGTCCGGCGTACACCACATCGGCGTACGCGGCGGTCAGGCACTTGCAGCACACCAGGCTCCCCTTGTGCCCCTCGATCATCGGGCGATCCTCGCTCCAGGACTGGAGACAGAAGTCGCACTTGAAGTAGTCATTGCCCTCACATCGCTCGTCGTGCATCATGCATCATAAACCGTCCGGCGTGCGAGCCGGTGCATCTGGGTACCCCCTCTCTCCGAGAGGTGTCGGCGCTGGCGCGCTTCACCACTCAACCGAGTTGTTGAGTCGAACGGTGGGGCGATACAACTTGCACAGATCTCAGGTGAATGTCCGGCGTGGCGAGGTCGCTTGCGTTCGTCCCCTCTCGGAGAGAGGGGCTACCCAGACCGCGAGCCGAACACTCCTCGCTACTTGCCGATGCAGAACGTCGAGAAGATCAGCCCCAGCACATCATCGCGCTCAACGCGACCGGTCAACTCGCCGATCGCCTCGCCGGCGCTGGCCAGCTCTTCGGCAAGCGTCTCGTCGCGCAGTGATCCGCCCGCCACGTCGATCATCCGCGTCACCTCGCTCAGCGCATCGCGGCAGCGCACCAGCGCGCCAGCATTCCGCGGCAGCAGGTCCATCCCGGTCACCACCGCGCGCGATCCCCACACCGCCTCGAACACCGCCCCGCGCAGCGCCCCAAGCCCGTCGCCCTCGGTGCCGATCGCGCTCACCGCCACGTCGCCGAGCGTGCCGCCGGGCCGATCCCGCTTGGTCCGCACGCGGATCACACGCGACGCGTCGAGCGTCACGCCGATTGCCGCGCCGTCAAACACGCCACGCTCATCACACCAGAGGATCACGCTCCCATTGCGGATCTCCGCCGCCGCGGCATGACGCATCGCTAAGTCAATCTCCCCCCGCGACTCCACACTCGCGTCGCCTCCACCATCAAGCCCGGCGATGTCCACCAACTCAACATCAACACGCCGGCCGGCGCTCCCACGCAGCGTCATCATCTCGCACAACGCATCGCGCGTCGTCCCGGCCATCGCCGAGGTGATCGCGCGCCTTCGCCCGAGCAACGCGTTGAACAGCGTGCTCTTGCCGGCATTCGGCAGCCC
>JAIEQQ010000203.1 GCA_019747615.1 Phycisphaerales bacterium | reverse complement strand
CAATCGCGGCGCGAAGCGTGCGATCGCCGGACTCGACGGGGAAGACCTCGGCACCGAGCCACTTCATGCGCTGGACGTTTGGCGCTTGGCGTTCGACATCGACTGCGCCCATGTAGACGCGACAAGGGAAGCCGACGCGAGCGCACGCCGCGGCGGTGGCGACGCCGTGTTGCCCGGCGCCGGTCTCAGCGATGATGCGTTTGACGCCGAGTCGTTTGGCGAGCAGGACTTGGCCGAGGGCATTGTTGATTTTGTGCGCGCCGGTGTGGGCCAGGTCTTCACGCTTGAAGTAGAGATTGATGCCCCAGAGCTTACTGAGCGTGCGAGCGTGCATCATCGGTGTCTCACGTCCGATCCACGAGCGGCCTTCGGACTCGAGCTGCGAGAGAAACGCCATGTCGCTGAGCGCAATCGCGGCCTCGCGTTCGAGGCGTGTGATGGCGGGCATGAGCGTCTCGGGGACGAATCGCCCGCCGAACGGGCCGTAGCGGCCGCTGGCGTCCGGATACTCGGCCCGCAACAGTTTCGCGAGTTCGTCGGCGCGCTCAGCATCGGTGCGCGGCGGCCAGACGAGAGCTTCAGGAGTCACGATGGACATTTGTGATCTTTCGGGAAGGCGGGGAGTAGGCACTGGGGATTGGGCACTGGGGGGCGGCAATCGGGAATCGGGAATCGGCAATCGTGTTCGGACGTGCGTTGTGGTGCGCTTTGGCGTGGCTCGGATTGTTACTCGCGTCTCGCGACTTGCGACTCGCGACTCCGTTCGTCCGCGGCGCGGACGGCGGCGAGGAAGGCGGCGATCTTGGTGGGGTCTTTCACGCCGGGCGACGACTCGACGCCGCTGGAGACGTCCACGGCGTATGGCCGCACGATGCGGATGGCTTCGCCGACGTTGTCGGGCGTCAGGCCGCCGGCGAGGATGATTCGGTGGGTGCGCGCGATCGGGGCGACGGCGTGCCAATCGACGGTCTCGCCCACGCCGGAGCGCGGGCCCTCGATGAGGAGGGTGTGGAAACGCGTGGCGCAGGCTTCGAGTTCGTCGTGGAACGACGGTGTGCCGAGGCGGAGGACGGGGATGGTGCAATCGTCGAAGCAGTGCTCCGAGGACGCCAGCGCCGCTGAGGCGTCGCGCTGATACGTCGTCCACGCCGGCGTCTCGTCACACTCTGGCATCGGCGTCGTCAACGCACCGTCGCGATACACGGTCACAAGCTGCACGAATGCAGGGAGATTGACGATTGTGTCGAGGAAGAACGGCACGCTCGCACGCCGCACCGAGTCCACCATTACCAGCCCGATCGCGTCGGCGCCGGCATTGACCGCGGCGTCAACATCGCTCCGCGTCGTCAACCCGCAGATCTTGACGCGCGTCCGCGCCGGCGGCGTGTGGGATCCCGAACCGAGAACAACGCGGGCGTCGGGGTGTGAGCCCGCCTCGATCATGCGGTCGAGCAGCGCGCCGGGGTCGTCGCTTCGCATCAGCGCCGTGCCGACGAGCACGCCGTCGTAGCCGTTGGCCGCGGCGTCGCGCACGTCAGACGGTGTGCTCATGCCACTCTCGGCGATGCGAAGTAAGCCGAGCGGGAAGTGTCCCGGTGAGATTGAGCTCGCATGGTTCCGATTCACCGCGAGCGTCTCAAGATCGCGCGTATTCAAACCAACGAGTACGGGCGCCGGCGATGAGGGGTTCGTGGCGTGCGAGCTGATGCCGCGCGAGTGCGACGCATCGGCAAGTATCTCTCGCGCACGCCCGAGGTCGGCGTGATCGAACGCCTCGAGGAGAACGAAGAGGTCGCATTCGCGTCCCGCGTGGAGCATGAGGTCGAGCTGCCGATCATCATCCAGCATCCTGATGATCAGCAGCACGCCGGAGCAGCCGGCGATGCGTGCCTCGTAGACCTGCGCGGGGTCGATGAGAAAGTCCTTGCGCATCACCGGCACGCCAAACGGCCGGAGCTCAGCCGCCGCGGCGCGGGCGTGTTCGAGATCCCCGCCGAACGCGGTCGGCTCGGTGAGCACGCTGACCGCCGAGGCGCCGTGGTTCGCATAGGTCAGCGCCTGCTTCACGACGAACGCCGTCGCGTCGGCTTCGCTGCCCGGCGCGAGAACGCCGACACTGGGCGACGCGCTGGGGCCTGCGAGGCGCGGGCCGGCCGAGGTCCGCCTCGGGCCCCTTCTGATGA
>JAIEQQ010000684.1 GCA_019747615.1 Phycisphaerales bacterium | reverse complement strand
CGCGGGCAAGCCCCCCATCGAAGCGCCAAGCACGCTCTCGCCCAGCGCCGCGTTTGCGATGCTCAGCGCCGAGCCCACGCGGGTCATCTCGATGCGAGCGGATGTGCCGCTGGATTTGGACGCGATCGTGCACAAGGCCATCGATCGCAAAATCGAGCGGCGCTACGCCAGCGCCCGCGAACTCGGCGATGATCTTGAACGCTGGCTCAACAGCCGCCCGGTGGAGGCTCGCCAGCCCACGGTGATCGATCGGGCGCGGCTGCTCTTCCGGCGGCATCCGCGGCGCACGGCCGGCGCGGTCGTTGCGAGCGTCAGTGTGCTGACACTTGGCTCGCTGGCGACGTGGCAGGCGGTGCGGGCGTCGCGTGCGGAGCAGGTCGCCCTGACCCGGCTCACCCAGATCAGCGCCGAGAAGGACCGCGCCGATGAGCAGGCACGCGTGGCCGAGGCGGTGCGGCTGTTCTTATCCAATGACATCCTCGCGCTCGCCAACGTTCACTCGCAGGCCGATGCGGGGATCAAGTCCAACCCGGACATCAAGCTCGTCGAAGTGCTCGATCGCGCCGGTTCCCGCGTGGGTGATGGTCGTTTCAGCGATCAGCCGGTGGTCGAGGCGGCCATTCGCTCGACGATCGGCAATGCGTATATCGGTCTGGGCAAGCACTCCAAGGCGATCGAGCACCTCAAGCGGGCCGCGGAGTTGAACACCGGCGCCTTGGGCCCGCGATCGCGCGGCTCGCTGGATTGC
Organism: Phycisphaerales bacterium; assembly: GCA_019747615.1. The sequence continues at coordinate 1,434 of JAIEQQ010000684.1, read as the reverse complement.
CGCGCCGCACTCGCCTCAGCGCTCGACGGCGCCGGCAAGTCGAACGACGCTGTGGCGGCGTTCGAGCCGCTCCTCGACGAATCTCGCAACGCTTTGGGAAAGGGTGATTCGCTCACGCTCACAATCGCCAACAACCTGGCGCTGGCGTATGTTCACATCGGCCGCAGCGACGACGCCGCCAAACTCGCAAAGGAATCGCACGATCAAGCACTCGCGTCGCTCGGCTCGGCGCGCGTTGAGACCACGCGTCTGGCGTACATCCTGAGCGTGGCGGAGTCTTCAGCGGGCAAGGCGCAGGATGAACAACAGCTCATCGCCGCCGTCGCCCGGGCGATCGCGGCCTTTGGCGACGAACACCCCGACACGCTCATGACCAAGCTCTCGCTCGGTCTGCACTACACCCACGCGGGCGATCATCGCAAGGCGATCGAGATCCTCGAGCCGCTGGTGCCGATCGCGCTGGCGCGACTGGGGCGTGAGCACTCCAAGACGCTCTTGCTCGTCAACGACTTGGCGACGGTCTATACCGCCGTCGGGGATAAGCAGAAGGCCGCGGATATGTTCGAAGAGGTGTACGCGATCCAGGTCATCACACTCGGGCCGACACACCGCACGACGCTCTCGACGTTGCACAACGTGGCTGCCTCGCGTGTGGGGCTCGGTCAGCTCGATCGCGGCGCGGAACTCATGCTCGAGGCGTACAACGCCAGCACCAAGGCCCTCGGCCCCGATGTGGCGGACACGCTGGTGGACGGCTCAAACCTCGCTGAGATCTACCGGCGCTCTGGCAAGCTCGACCAGGCGTGGGCGCTCGGCACGGACATCGTCGCGAGGATGAACTCGTCGCTGGGGCCCAAGCACAAGTACACCCTCTCGGCCACGTGCATGACCGCCAACGTGCTGATCGATCAGAAGAAACCCGAGCAGGCCGAGCCGATCCTGCGCGACGGCCTGGCCCGCACGATCGAAGCGCTCGGGACCAAAGCGCCGCTGGCCAACAAGTTCCGGCGCGATCTGGCGCGGTGTCTTGACGCGCTGGGCCGCAGCGAAGAGGCCGAGAGCTTCCGTCAGCAGATGACGACCAAGTGAATCGCTGAGCCGCTGTTTTGGGGCGTGGTGTGTTGGCTTTGGCCTGCGATCGCACGCGTGGCGGCCGTCACCTTGCCCATCTTCACGCCTCGTCGCCTGTTCGGCGCGAGATCGAGATTTTTCGAGAATCGTGGCCGCCGCCGAGCGCCGGCTGCGTGATCTGTGCACCGGGGCCACCTGTCCTGAGCCCCGCCTTGCTGCATGCTGCGTGAGACCTCGCGTCGTGCGGATTCGAGAGCATGTCCACGATCGATCGCCGGATGTTCCGGTCGATCACGCGGGCGGAGTCGGCGTGCTGGCACTCAGCACACCGTTTGGCCGGTAGGCCAAAGAGAGAGAGAGTTT
>JAIEQQ010000425.1 GCA_019747615.1 Phycisphaerales bacterium | reverse complement strand
GCGCCGTTCAACGACTCAGTGTGTAACACATGCTCGATCGCCCCCACCGCGTCATCCATTGACACCCAGCTCCACCGCTGCTGGCCGCCGCCAATCGCCCCCGCGCCGCCGAGCTTCGCCGCGCGTCCGAGTGCACCCAGCGCCCCGCCCTTGGCGCTCAACACGATCCCCAGTCGCACAAACACCACGCGAATCCCCGCCTCCACCGCCGGCCTCGCGCTCGCTTCCCACGACCGAACCACCTCGCCCAAGAACGAATCATCCAGCTCCTCAGTCTCCACCGCCGCCGGCGCGCTCGCATCCCGCTCGCGATATCCACCCGTCCCACTGGCCACCACTAACACCCGCGGCTTCCGCTTCATCCCCGCCAGCTGACGCGCAATCGCACCCGTCGACTCCACCCGCGACGCCACAATCTCCCGCTTCCGCCGCGCACTCCACCGCCCACTGGCCAAGTTCACACCACCCAGATGCACCACCGCATCCAAGCCCTCCCAATCGCCCTGCGCCTCCCCGGTCTTGTTTGCCATTTGCAAATATGCAAATTTGCCATTTGTCACTCGCAGAACCCCCGTGGGCATCCCCGCCCACGGCTGCATCTCCGCACCCGCCCGCGCGATCCGGTCCACCCGGTGCCCGGCGTTTGCCAGATACGCACACAGCTCACGCCCGATCAGCCCCGATGAACCCGCGACACCGACGCGCAGCCGCGGCTCGCCAGCAAACCGCGCATGGCGCACACAGTCCATCCGCGTCCGCGCGTGGCGGAATGCGAAGATCCGGCCGATATCGCTCGCCAGCTTGCCGCCCAGCAGCATCTGCCCGATCGCCCCGCCCGGGGCCGCGTACTCGATGCGATCATCGAGCACCGACCCGTCCTCAGGTCGATGCTCCGGCGACGCTGCATCCTCCACCGTGTGCGTGTGGACCCACCGCCCAAATGGCCCGGTCACCTGGCGATCAACAAACCGCTCGCCCTCGACGTACCCCTCGTGCTGCGCGATCCACGCCTTGCGCAGCGGCCCGAGCTTCAGCACGAGCTTCACACGCAGGTTCGCAAACGTGCCCTCAGCGCTGGCCACTGACACATTTTGCCAGGGCGGAATCAGTCGCACGAACGCGCCGGGGTTGACATGAAACGCCCACAGCGCGCCGCGCCCCACGGGGATCGTCGTTCTCTTCTGAAAAATGGGCACGTTGCTCCTCACCGCCGATCGCACAAATGATCAGCGGGCCGCGGCCCTCCAACAGATCAAACTCTCAATCGCTTAGCGACGCCCGGGGCCCTGCTGCATCGGCAGGTTGCGGAACAGCACCAGCTCAACTTCCCAGGAGACCGCGACATCGTTCGCCCGCGCCGCGCTCTCGGCGAGGCCCGGCACGTTCTTGTTCATCTGCGCAGGGATCGAGATCACACGCTTGCCGCCGGCCTTCATGCCCTCAAGGCCCATCGACAGGCCCTGATTCTCACCCGGGAACAGGATGTACGGCTTGCCCTCAGCGCTCTTCTCAAGCTCCTTGCCGTCCTTGTCCTTGATCACGTAGTTGATGACCGCGACCGTCTGAGCGCTGGTCGCTTCGCCCTCGCCGACCTTCACATCCTCAGACCGAAGCGCATCGACGAGCTCGATCACAAAGACCAGGTCGCTGTTGGCCGGGATGTCAGCGCTCGGCGAGCGATCGCCATAGGCCATGGCCGCGGGCACGGTCAGCTTGCGGATGCCGCCGATCTTCATGCCCGGGACGCCCTTCTGCCAGCCCTCGATCACGCCCGCGAGCGGGAAGGCGATGGGCTCGCCGCGAGTGAAGGAGGAGTCAAAGACCTTGGAGGGATCGGCCTTGAGCGTGCCGTGGTAGTGGGCGACGACGGAGCCGCCGGCCTTGACCTCATAGCCATCGCCGATCTTCATGTCTTCAGCAACGAGGCCGCCCTCGAGTTCCTTGCGTTCGATCACGGGCAGGTTCGGCACGGGCAGACCTTTCGGAGCGGGGGGAAGAACAGCCGCGGGGGGGACGGTCACCGCCGCGGGCGCCGTGGGTGACTCGGCCGCGGGCTTGGGCTCGGACGGCGGCGTCGCCGGAGACTTCGCGGGATCCACAGGCTTCACCGCGGGATCCTGAGCGGACACACCGACAGCCAGACCAGCCACCATCGCGACGCAGAGCGCAGAGCGGA
>JAIEQQ010000218.1 GCA_019747615.1 Phycisphaerales bacterium | reverse complement strand
GGAACGCCCGCCGAGATAGCCGCGGGCTCGCGGGTCTGGCCGGCGCTCAAAGACGCGGACGCGCCAGCCGAGGCGAGCCATCGAAATCGCCAGGAGAGAACCCGCGAGACCGGCACCGACGATGATGAGTTGCTTGGAACGCATGGTGTGCAACGTGCTGGAAAGGCGTGAATGGCGGAGGTTTCGGCCCCGCGGGTCGCGGTCACGCCGTGGGGTGCGTGAGGTTCTTGCCCGTGGAGGAGTTTTCGATGCTGCGTTCCAAGGCGCTCACAAACGACCACACGTCATGAAACGTGTTGTAGAGCGGCGCGGGCGCCGCCCGGATGATGTTGGGTGAGCGGAAATCCACGATCACGCCTTGGCTGGCAATCCGATCGTGCGCGGCTTTCACCGCGACGCCGTCCGGCGGGCCGCCGCCGGCTCGCTCGCCCGCGTTGATCAGCAGCGAGAGCTGGCACCCACGCTGCGCCGGGTCGCGGGGCGTGACAATCTGCACCGCAGCGGTGCCCGCGCCGCCACCGCGCCGAGAGTTCAGATCATCGATCAGGCTCTCCATGTACGCCGTGAGTCGCAGCGACTTGGCGCGCAGCCTGTCCATCCCCGCGCGCCGGAAGAGCTCCAGCGACACGCGGACGGGCGTCATCGAAAAGATCGGCGGGTTCGAGAGCTGAAATCGGTCGGCGCTTGCGATCGGTACAAACTCCGGACCCATTACAAACCGCGTGGCCGGGTCGTTGCCCCACCAGCCAGCAAACTGCGGCAGGTCTCGGCGTGCAACGTGCCGCTCATGCACAAACGCGCCGGCGATCGCCCCCGGCCCGCTGTTCAGATACTTGTAGCTGCACCAGCACGCAAAGTCGGCGTTGATGTCATGCAGCGCCAGCGGGACATTGCCCGCGGCGTGAGCAAGATCCCAGCCAACGACCGCGCCCGCTCGATGTCCAGCCGCAGTGATCGCGGGCATATCAAACCACTGGCCCGTGAGGTAGTTCACACCGCCCAGCAGCACGAGCGCAAGCGACCCCTTGTGCCGTTCGGTCTCGCCGAGGATGTCGTCGGTGCGGAGCGTGTGCTCGCCGGCGCGGGGCTTGAGCCGGATGAGCGAGCGGGCAGCGTCGAATCCGTGGTGGATGATCTGCGACTGCATCGCGTGCGAGTCGGAAGGGAACGCGGAATCTTCGATCATGATCGCGTGGCGGGCCGCGGTCGGGCGATAGAACGCCGTCATCAACAGGTGAAGATTCACCGTGAGCGAGTTCATCACGACGACTTCATGGGGCTTTGCGCCAACGAGAGCTGCGGCGTCCTCGCGAAGCTCCTGGTGATACGGCAGCCACGGGTGCGCCGCGTGCAGGTGCCCCTCAACGCCGAGCGTGCTCCAGTCGCTGAGCTCTTGCTCGATCGCGGCGCGTGTGGCTCGCGGCTGGAGACCAAGCGAGTTGCCCGTGAGGTAGACCGCGCGTGAGGAGTCCGGCGTTGCAGAACTGGCTCGCTTGGGATCAAACGCTGCGGCGGCCGGGGGGATCAGAAACTCAGAGCGGAACGGCGCGAGCACGTCCGAGGCGTCCTGTGCGAGGGCGAAGGCTTCGCTCCGATCGATCATCATGCGTCGAGTGTACAGCGCTCCGGCGAGCCTTGAGAGCCCGGGGCGAGCGAAGGGTCAGCCGCGAGCAAGAAACGCGAGCGCGGCGCGAGACGTCAGGTCCTCTCGCTGCGACTCGGTCAAGCCGGGCAAGGTGCTGATCAGCTCGCCGGGGCGATCTTCCCCGAGTGGGAATGGGTAATCGCTGCCGAGGGCGACGCGCGGGGTGCCGAAGAGATCGATGATGTGAGATAGGGCCGCGGCGTCGTGTGTCAGCGAATCCACCCAGAATCGCGCGGGCAATCCAGAGGCGGCGTCGCGCAGATACGCGACCGGGTCTCGGGCAGCTGGCGGGAACAGATCGCGCCGGCAGTGGAATCCGTGGCGGATGCGGCCGAGCGTGCCGGGGAACGAGCCGCCGGCGTGTGCGAAGCACAGGCGCAGCTTGGGCAGCTCGTCGAGAATCCCAGCGAACAGAACCGACATGATCGCGATCGTGGTCTCCGTCGGCATGCCGACGAGCCAGGGCATCCAGTAGTTTGCCAGCCGGTCGGCACCCAGCATGTCCCACGGATGGACGAAGACGCACGCATC
>JAIEQQ010000372.1 GCA_019747615.1 Phycisphaerales bacterium | reverse complement strand
CGTGTGCTCTTCCGATCTGAGCGCGATCGGGCGGGGCGAGGTATTCGTTGAGCAGGACGAACGTTGGGCTGCTGACGTTGCGTGGGTCGTGTCCCAGGGCGCGGGCGACGCCGCGGGTGAAGGCGGTTTTGCCGGCGCCGAGTTCGCCGGTGAGCGTGACACAATCGCCGGAACTGAGCATCGCGGCCACGAGCGCCGCGATGCGCTCGGTGTCGTCTTCTGATCGCGATTGAAACGCGAAGACGCGCGCCGACTGAGCCGCGGGCGGCGACACTTCGCGATCAGGATTCGTGCTCTCGGTGTTCATGCGTGGTCCCAGCCCAGTGCCGATGCGTCGTGTGCGTGGCCGGCGCCATCAATGATCACGCACGCTGGCGCGGAATCTCCTCGATGCTCGACGCGACCGATCTTGGTCACGCGCACTCCGCCGGGTAGCTCCGCCGGGCAACTGCCATCATCGAGCGCGGTGAACAGAAGCTGATAGTCCTCGCCATCGGCGGCGCACGCCAGTGGCCCGCGGTGCGCGGCGTCTGCGTGCAACGGAATCTCCGACGCGACAATGCGGAGACAGACACCCGAGGCCTCGCCGATGCGCCCGGCGTCGCGGCCGAGGCCGTCGGAGATATCGATCATCGAATGCAGCTTCGGGCCCAGCTCACTGGCAAGCGCGAAAGCTTGGAGGTGCATCGGCTCGAACGTGAGATGCCGCCCACTGGTGAACGAGCCGCCGATGCGGCCGGTGACGAAGATCGCGTCGCCGACGCGCGCGGTGGAGCGGAGGACGGGCCCGCGCGTGGGGTGCGGCGTGCCGGCAATGGTGACGGTCAGGAGCATCGGCGCTCCGGCCGGAAGCGACGCGAGGTCGCCGCCGACGAGCGGGCAGTTGAACGATCGGGCGATTGCGTGCATGGCGTGAAAGAGCGCGTCGGCGTCCGCATCGGGCATTGATGGCGGCAGCGCGCCGGTAGCCAGCGACCACACCGGCGTGCCAGCCATCGCGGCGATGTCACTGACGCTGCGCGCCACGGCCTTGTGGGCGATGGCGTCCAGTGCCGTATCGCGCGTGAAGTGTCGCCCTTCGATGAGCTGATCCACGGTGATCAGCAGGTTCGCCGGGAGCGTGGGATCCGGCGCGGCGCGCAGGCCGGCGCAGTCATCGCCTGGGCCCACGACCACCAGCGGGCCGAGGTTCTTTGAGCGATCAGCAATCAGCCTGAGAAGGCGGGATTCCAGCACGCCGGATGGTAATCCGAGGGCCTCGGCGGTGCTGGGGAAAGCCGTCAGCCTTCAGCGGCCAGCCTTCAGCCAAGCAGCGCACAGCAACACAGCGAAGCGTGAACGCTGCTGGGGCTTGCCGAGTGCTGCGTTTCTATCGAGGCTCCCGAGTGCCCGCACGGTACACAGTGTCGCGGGCCGCTGGTTCGGAGCTGAAGGCTGAAGGCTGGTGGCTGAAGGCTTTTCTGTAGCAAGTATTTCTGCCGAGGGCGGACGGATCGAATCGGGGAGGCGCATCAAGTGGGCGTCGCCGCGGGTCCGCGGCGTCTTTGGCGGGAGTTCCTCATCTGGTTGCGGATGTCGGGCGATCAGCGCTCGCGGAGGTCTCTATGCGCACATCGGGAACACAGGGCGTGGTGCGAGTGAGCCGTGGCGATGCGAAGGCGGACGCCGCAGTGGCCCGCGAGCAGTCGCGGTCGCGAGACCTGCGGTTGAACGCGATCGTGATCAGCGGCGTGATCACGCTCTTTGTCGGCCTCGGGCTCGTTCGCGCGATGGACGATCATGAGCATGTTGGGTCGGAGTACCCGGCCAAGCCGCGCTGGGCGCGGGGCGGCGCTGATGCGCCAACGCCATCGACTCGCGTGTACCGCCCGGAGTGCGACGCGACGAAGCTGTCCGGCGATGAGGTGAGGGTCATCATTACGTCGATGTGACGGGCCGCTTGCGGCACGGCCCGTCTTTCTGGCGATCCGGTGGCCTGTGAGCCCGACGCCACGATCGCTGGCGGGTTGGCGGGTGCGGCGTCCGCAACACCGGGCGTGCGGGGGCGTTATGCTCATGGCACCACATGAGATTAACGCTGCGCTGGAGGCTGATTCTGTTGATTTGCGGGCCGCTGATCGCGGTCGCGAGTGTTCTGTTGGCGTGGGATTATCAGGTGCAGCGGCGCCAGGC
>JAIEQQ010000224.1 GCA_019747615.1 Phycisphaerales bacterium | reverse complement strand
CGGCGCTGGCGAGCAGCCGAAGCCGATTGACCCGACCCGCCCCCAGTACACCGCCGATGGAAAGCTCAAGTCACCCGATCCGGAACTCTTCCGCGAGTGGGTTCAGTTGGGCACTCCGCTGACGCCCAACGACCTGAACAATGGCGAGGCCGCGTTCCCCGAGTTTCACGCGACGTACGTCCCGCATTGGGCGTGGAACGAGTTCAAGAAGAACGGCGTCTGGCCGGATGGCACGATCTTGGCCAAAGAGTTGATCAAGGTTGGCGAAACGCAGGCGTCGAGCGGCAAGGGCTACTTCGAGGGCGAGTTCAACGGCCTCGATGTCGCCGTGAAGGACTCGAAGCAGAGCCCCAACACTCCGAACAACTGGGCCTACTACAACTTCAACCACTCCAAGCCGCCCTATGCCCCTACGGCTACGGCGCAGCCGAAAGCCAACTGCTCTTCGTGCCACGAGGCGAACGCTGGTCCGGCCGCCGATTACACCTTCACGAAGTACTACCCCAAGGCCCTGCATGCGCTCGCCAAACTCAAGGCGAAGGACAAGCCTAAGGAGCCGGGCATGGCGCCGGGCAAGTAAGGCGGATCTGAATCGCGAAGGCCGATGCGTCGTTGGAAATCGCTTGACCGAGATCACCTAGGAGGATCGCAATGAACCGAAACGTGTGCATCTTGGCGAGCGGATTCACCCTGATTGCTGCTGGAGGTCTGGGCTCGCTCTTGTGGGCCCAGACCTCACAGCCTGCGATGAGCAAAGGCGGCGAAGAACCGTCCAAGTCTGATGCGGCAAAGCCGGCGTTCCCGAGTCAGTACGTTGGCACCAAGGGGGAGATCAGCTTGCCGACGGACTATCGCCTTCGGTGGACACACCTGGGCTCGTGGTCGCTGGACGAGCCCGATGGCAAGATCGGCATGCATGATGTCTACACGCAACCCGAGACGGTGATCGAGTTTCAGAAGACGGGCAAATGGCCGAACGGCGCTGTGATCGTCAAGGAAGTCCGCGGCGCGCGCAAGGGCAAGATGACGACCGGAGATGCCCGCTGGGATGCCGAGATCCAGGTCTGGTTCGTCATGATTAAGGACACCGACAACGCTTTCCCCGACAACCCCAACTGGGGCCGAGGCTGGGGCTGGGCGCTCTTCAACGCCGACGACCACACCAAAAACGTCTCGACCAACTTCAAGCTGGATTGCCTCGCGTGCCACGTTCCAGCGCAGAAGACCGACTTGATCTACCAGCACGGGTATCCAATCTTGAACGAGAAGGATGGGCCGTTCAAGAAGTACTTGAAAGAGATCTATGACGGAGCGGAGCAGTCTGCCGCCCCCGAAAAGAAGAAGTGACCGTCATGCAGGGCCGCGAGTCGATCGTCGTTGTCACCGCTGTCAACCTGCTGAAGGCCTTTCCGGCGTCCCCGCGGGAGCTGTTCTCGACGGCGTCGAAGACAACGAAGGCTACATCCTTCCCGACCCGATGGCCACGCGGGTTTTCGAAGGCTTGCGAGTGAGCAATGAGCATCATCACCGACATCATCTCGTCGATGCAAGATCCCAAGCTGCGCCACGCCGCGCTCGTGCATCTGCCAATCGGCCTCTCCATAGTCGGTCCGGCCGCAGCGCTGGCGACGATTCTGCTCCGCAAGCAGCGTGACACGCTTCGCTGGATCGCCCCGGCGGTCTACCTGCTGTTCGCGGTCTCAGCGTTCGCCGCCGCTCAAGCCGGCACGCAAGCCGTCGTGGGTGTCGGCACCATCTCGAAAGAGGCGAGGGCGGTGCTGAACCAGCACACTGCTCTCGCTGAGTACCTCTGGATCGGCGCTCTCACGACCGCCATTGCGTGTGCTCTCGCGTTCTTGCCTTCGCCTCGCGCGAAGCTCGCTGGACTATGGGCCGGGCTCTTGCTCGCTTCGGGCGTGGCGGCCTGGGCTGGGGCGGTGGGCCACTACGGCGGCACCGCGGTGCATGTCCACGGCGTGAACGTGCCCAAGCCCGTCACGCCGGTGGCACAAGCAGAGATCACGAGCGATCCTCGTGTGAAGTTCTTCCGCGAGCGCGTCGGACCGATCTTTGAAGCCAAGTGCGTGTGGTGCCACGCCGCCGCCCCTGATTCTGCTTCCGGCCTGGATCTGACATCGGCCTTCGGGCTGCTCAAAGGTGGCGA
>JAIEQQ010000435.1 GCA_019747615.1 Phycisphaerales bacterium | reverse complement strand
CCAGCAGCTCGTCCTTCACCAGCGGGTTCTCATGCCCGCCGAACGACCAATAGCACTCACGCGTGAACATCATGAACTGGCCATTGGCCACCGCACGCCGCTGCCCCGGCGCACCCTCGCGATTCACGCGCCTAGGCGGGAACTGCCTCATCAACTCGTACCCCGCCACCGGCTGCACAACCTTTTCAAACCAATGCTCGCACGTCAGCGTGCTCATCAAGCTCAAGAGCCCGTACCCCTGGCGCCGCAGGATCGCCACGCACGCGCGAATACACCCCGGATCAAACTGCGTGTCCGCATCGGCAAACGCGATGATCTCGGCGCCCTGCGCCGCCGGCGCCGCGCTCACCGCGCGCCATACCGCGTTCACCTTACCCGCCCAGTCCGGCGGGCACTCGCTGATCTTGTAGATCGAGAACCTCGCATCGTCACCCAGCGTGCGGCGCAGCACGCCCTCGGTATCGTCCGTGCAGCGATCCAGCGCGAACACGACGCGCAGGTTGGCATAGTCCTGCTGAAGCAGCGATCGCGCGACGCACTCGATCGACTTCTCCTCGTTGTACGCCGGGATAATCAGGCATACGCCGGGCGCTGAGGAACCCGCGGCGCCGCCCGAACCGCCATCAATCTGCGAGTGCTCCCCGCTCAGCCCGTCGCGCGCCGTTGGCAGCTTCCGCACCATCCACACGACCTCGGCCAGCACCGCGAGCCAAAACACCGCCCCCGCCAGCGACAGCACGCTCAACACGATCAGGATGATGCCCAGAACAATCATCAAGCAGCTCTGTCCGACCCCCACCCCCCGCCCCCCTGACCAACTACCGGAGCCGACGTCGCTCGGCGCATCAACGCGATGCTCCGCCGATCCTACGCGCCCGCGACGCGCGCTCCCGCCCGCCGAGCCAATGTCCGATGCCGCCTAGACTGAAGTTGACCGCGAAGGAGTGCTCTCACATGGCTGTGCGGATGGAACTCTCTCGCATCCTGATCCGCGAGCTCACCGACTACCAGTTGATCGAGCTGCGCGAAGCGGCGCCGCTGCCCGCCGAAGCCCCCGACCCCGCGGACCCGGACGCCAAACCCGGCCAGCCGATCTACTCGCAGCTCGAAGGCGGGCGCTCGTTCCCAATTGTCATCGGCCTCCCCGAGGCTCACGCGATCGAGCGCCGGCTCAAGGGCATCGTGATCAAGCGCCCGCAAACCCACGACCTGCTGGCCAACACCATCCGCGCCATGGGCGGCACGCTCGAGTCGATCTGCATCAACGACCTCGTCGAGCACACCTTCTTCGCCGTGCTCAACATCCGCATGCCCGACGGCCGCCTGGTCGCGGTGGACTCGCGCCCCAGCGACGCGATCGCGGTGGGCATCGCCAGCAACGTGCCGATCCTCGTCGAAGAGCACGTGCTCGCCGGAGCCGCGAAGGACCCGCCCGAGGAGGCGTGAGCGGGAAGTTGCGAGTCGCGAGACCGGAGCTCGGCGCGTTCGGCCGTTCACGATTCCCGATTGCCGAATCCCGATTGCCGCCCCTCCCCCCTTTCCAGTTCGATCAACGTGATGTGCTTCATCAACGACTGCGCCCCGGTGCATCCCGCCGCGAGCCACCCCGGCCATCCGTCCATGAACGCTCGCTTCAGCACAAGCTGCTTGAGAAACGACGCGCCGGGCGACACCAGCAAACTCGCGACGTTCCCGCGTTTGCCCTCGCTGAGCATCCCGCGTGCCTGAATCTCCGCGTAACGCACCTGCTTGGCGAGCTGCTCGCCGAACGTCGTGAACGAGTCATGCCGCAGCACGCCGCTGAGCCGCGCCTCGCGCCCGCGCGACACGCTCAGCACGTCGTGCGGATCGATCCCGCCCCAGCTCGCCCCACCGTTCCTCACCACGCGGCATCTCCACTCCGGCTGCCATGCATAGTTCAACGCACGCCCTCGGTAGTACACCTTCCGATTCACCGCGAACCCGCCGATCGCCGGATCGTCCCGCGCCGGATCCAGCGCCACGCGGATCGACGCCGCCAGATCGCTCTGCACGCTCTCGTCTGAATCGATGCACAGCACCCACGGGCGCGTCGCGCTCTGCAGCGCCAGTTGCTTGGTCTTGATGTGCCCCATCCACTCGTGACGGATCACGCGCCCGCCGCGAGACTCGATCATC
>JAIEQQ010000618.1 GCA_019747615.1 Phycisphaerales bacterium | reverse complement strand
CCACACCAGTTGCATGCTCTCACGCGGGAAGCTGGTGAGGCTCTCGAGCTGGCTGTAGTAGTCCTCGCCGAGGTTCTCAAACAGCAGCGACGCGTCCATCTGCGAATCGAACGCGCGATCGATCTTGGCAATCGCATCGCTCGCGGCCTTCTTCGTGCTCGCGCCCGCGGTCGGGCTCAGCGCCAGCTCGTAGAGCGATGGCAGGGCCGCCTTGTAGCGGATATCGCCCAGAATGCCCGCGAGCGTCTCTTGCAGCTTCGGCTCCACCGCCGGCAGTGCCGCCGCGAGCGGGGCCACGGATTGACGGCCCATATCCACCATGAGCTTGCGGATCTCGGTGGAGAGGGCGGCGTCCTGATTGCGCGTGAGGTTTTCGAGCAACTGCGGCATGGCGTATTCGCCGGCGGCGATCAGGCGCTCGCGCCCGACGAGCCGCTGACGCGAAGTGCCGATCAGGAGCTGGATGTTTTTGGTCACATTGTCAGCGACGCGGGCTTCATCGCGCTTGCCCTGCTCGTACGCGGCGAGCAGCTTGGCACTGACTTGTTCGACCTCGGAGACGCGCATGCCGCGGGCGACGCTCTCTTCAAAGCGCGGTACATCGCCGGCGTCGACGAGCTTCACGAACGCGGACAGCGTGATGCCGCCCTTGTCCGCTTCGGTCTTGCCGAAGGGGGGCACGAGGCGATCGAGCATCGCCTGAGCGTTGCTGAGGGCCAGGTCGTAGCGGGCGATCCGCACGTAGTGGACATAATCGCGAAGAAGCTCGTTGTCCTTCGGGGCATCGGCGGCCATCGCACTCACCGAGAGCGTCATGCTCGCGACGAAAATGCCCAGGGTCGTGCTGATGCGATTGCGTGAGAAGCTTCGGGCCACATTCATCTCCTTGGTCTTCGAAATCACGAGCGTTCGGTGCGGGGGGCTGGGGTCGAAACCGGCGTTCTCGGACGCGTAAAGCGGGCCAACGATCAGTGAGGACGACACAACTGCGAGCAAAGGCACATCCGGCGGGGGTCTGCGAGTGGCGGTGCGTCGTAGTTGGCTGTCCAATCAAGACTTACGCACCGCCGGACGACTCACGAACCGAGACAATAGCCGCCCACGCCGCGAGCGGCAGAGCCGCCCGGGCGTGGCCCGCAGAAGGTACCGGAAACCCGCACCGACTGTCAACGCGCACGCACTGCGCCAGATCCTGACACAAGACAAACACCCAGCCGTTGCGATCACGGGAGGCGGGTGAAGTCTCGTGTCTGGCAGGATCGCCGTGGGTCGTGCGCCCGCAGAGTCCTGTCGCGTTGCACTGCGCGACGGGCCCGACAGATCGCGATGGTCTCCGCAGTTGTACCCGGTCTGTCGCGGCGGGCCTCGCTTATCAGGCTCTGGAACGTCCGCCGGTGAGTTACTCGCGTCACATCTGCCGCCGCCCCTGAAGTCGGTCCATCTTCACGCCGAAACAAGTGCCACGGCGCGAGCATGGATCGTTCACGCCTCAATCGCGACGCCCGTAGAGAAGGATCTCACTATGCCCTTGGACAAGGATGTTCTGACCACCGGCGAAGTCGCGAAGATCTGCAACGTCGCGCCCCGCACGGTGTCAAAGTGGTTCGATTCAGGCCAGCTCAAGGGGTACAAGATCCCCGGTTCCAAAGACCGGCGCATCCCCAAGGGCCAACTGATCAAGTTCATGCAGGTCCACGGCATCCCGCTGGACGGCATCACCAGCGGCAACACCCGCGTGCTCATCGTTGACGACGAGCAGGAAGTCACCGAGGCCCTGCACAAGGTACTGGGCGAGCAGGCCAAGTACGACGTCAAGGTGGCGTCGAGCACGTTTGCCGCGGGGCTGGAGTGCGAGCGCTTCAAGCCGCACGTCATCCTGCTGGACCTGCACCTGAACGAGGGCAACTGCAACGACCTGGTCAGCCTCGTGCGCACCGAGGACGATCTGGCCATCACGAAAATCATCGCCATGAGCGGCAAGATGAGCGACGCTCAGCTCAACGCCCTGAAGACGCAGGGTTTCGATCAGGTCCTCCGCAAGCCGTTCCAGATCCGCCAGGTGATCCAGTCGATCGAGCTGTGCATGTCGATGGTGTACTGAAGTCGCGAGTGGGAAGACGGCAATCGGGATTTGGCAATCGGGATTCGGCAATCG
>JAIEQQ010000729.1 GCA_019747615.1 Phycisphaerales bacterium | reverse complement strand
TACAACTTATGCTCCTCCACGACGCTGTGGCGGATCATGGACGGGAAAACCGGCGGTGAACGAGAAAGGGAGGTAGTTATGACTCCTCGTGCATTCGGCATCAGCCCGGGCAGGGCGGCGTTGTCGCTGGCGACATGCGTGATGATCGGCCTGTCGATTTCGGAAGACGGGTGGTCGCAGATCGCCAGATTCGCGGCTCGGGATCCCGGCGTACGACCCGGCTCCTCCTCGGCAGGGGCGATGCTGCCGGGCCTCACCCCGGTGGAGCAACAAGTCTTCGGGGTCGGGCGGGAGGCCTTTCAAGAGGTGGCGTCCGTTCAAGGGACCATCCCGAATACGGAAGCCGGCCTCGGCCCGCGCTTCAATTTGGATAGTTGCGGGGGCTGTCACACTCAACCGGACATCGGGGGGTCCAGTCCGTTCAGCAATCCGCAGATCGACATGGCGAAGAAAGAAGGAGCGAGCAATGAAGTGCCGTCGTTTATCAAAAAGGACGGTCCGATCCGGGAAGCACGGTTCAAGTTCAAGGGGGACGGCACGCCCGACGGGGGAGTGCACGCGCTCTTTACCATCACCGGACGAAACGATGCGCCGGGCTGTTTCCTCAACCAGCCGGACTTCCGCACGGCCGTGGCCCATCAGAACGTGGTGTTCCGCATTCCCACGCCGGTCTTCGGCGCGGGGTTGATCGAAGCTATCGACGACGATACGATTTTCGCCAATCTGCAGGCCAATATCGCGAGAAAGCAGTCGCTCGGCATTCGCGGACGGCCCAACATGACAGGCCGTCCAAACACCAGCGGAAACGACGGCACGGTCACGCGGTTCGGATGGAAAGCGCAGAACAAATCGCTCGAACTCTTTTCGGGCGAGGCGTACAACGTGGAGCAGGGCGTGACGAGCGACCTCTTTCCGCAGGAGCGGGACGAAGCCCCGCCGTGCCGTTTCAATCCTACGCCGGAAAGTCCGACCCACTATGAGGCGGCCGACCCTTTGGAGGTGCCCAGCGATGTCGTCAAGTTTGCGGCCTTCATGCGTCTGCTGGCCGCGCCGGCGCCGGCGCCCGACACGGATACGATCGTGCGGGGGCGGAAGTTGTTCGGGGACGTCGGCTGCGCGCTCTGCCACGCGCCGACGCTGCACACCGGCAAATCATCGGTCGCGGCGTTGCGTGACAAAGACGTTACCCTGTATTCTGACCTGGCGTTGCACAACATGGGAGCGGGTCTGGCTGACGATGTCAGTCAGGGCAATGCCAGCGGAGACGAATTCCGCACCGCGCCCTTGTGGGGACTGGGGAAGCGGATCTTTTTTCTGCACGACGGCCGCACGAAAGATCTGCTCGAAGCGATTCAAGCCCATGCCGGAGCCGGTGGCGGACAGTATGTGCCCTCGGAAGCGAATCAAGTCGTCGGACAGTTCAACCGGCTGAACGAAATCGAGAAGCAACATGTGCTGAATTTTCTTCGCGCCTTGTGACGAAGCGTAGATGAGTCGGGGGCTCTCCACCGTACCGGTCCGGTCGGAGAGGGGAGAACACCATGAGGTCTCACATCGGCACGTTGTCGGTTCTCGTCGGGGTGATGTGCCTGCTTCCGTGGTATCCGAGCGCGTCGGCGGAAGGAGTGCGCGGGGGATTCGACGAGGCCTTCGGCCCGCGATTCCATCCGGATATCCGTCCGGCTCCACCGGAGTTGAAAACCCGTCCTCGCCCCGGGGTCGATCAGGCGGCGTCCGTCCGTCATTGGAACCGGATCGCCATCGATGCCAGCGGGCTGGACCATACGCCGGTCGCACCGGGGGAGAGTCGTGTCTTCGGCGAACAGCTCGGGCCTGGACGATCGAGCCGCGCGATGGCTATCGTCCATCTTGCCGTCTTCGAAGTCGTGAATGCGGTCGAGGGGGACTACGGCAGTTATATCGGTTTGGGGCGCGCAAAAATCGGCACGTCGATGAAAGCGGGGATCGCCCAAGCAGCCCACGATACGCTGGCTGCGCTCTTTCCCTCTCAGTCTCTGCGGTTCGACGAGGACCTGGCGGAGGAACTCGCCGAGATTCCCGAAGGACGCCTGAAAACGAACGGGATCGCGCTGGGGAAACGATCGGCTGCGGGGGTGCTCGCCGCGCGGGCGAACGACGGCTCGCAGCACAG